>NZ_JBVJLM010000001.1:894326-1061216 GCF_055584725.1 Kitasatospora sp. NPDC101108 | reverse complement strand
AGCCACTTGATCATTCTGACGGTCCGGTGCCGCCCGGAACAGCAACCGGGCGACACGTCACGACGAGGCGAACGTTGCCTGATGCGGCACTAGCGACGTCCCTGATCCTGGCAATCAGTCGCTTCATCTTCACCTCCCCTCGGAGCGACTGGGGTTCCTCCTGTCGTCCTAAAGCGTCAGAGTAGCAGCTCCCAGAGACTCGTTGCAGGGCATGATGAGGCATCAAGTCCTTATAGATCATTTGGAGTTGGGCTACCGCATTGCGCGACCTGGCCAAGGCGGTGATCGCGTCTTTCCCGAAGTCGGTTGACGAGCGATTCCCGTGTGGAATCGGGGCCGGCGCCCGCAGTCCGCTCCCGGGAAGTTGACGTTGTCGGGTTGGCCCCCCAACTGACGTGGGGCCCAAGATCAAGTCGCCTGTGCGGAGTTGGGCTGTGGTGGAGTGATCTCGCGAGCGTGAGGCCGACTGCGGTGTGCCCGGGTAGCTCCTCCCGTCGAAGCGCGATCGACCCCCGTGGGTGCGGGGTGGACCACGTGCAGGCAAAGGGCCGCGGTGGCTCCGGGACATACCCCCGCGAGCGCGGGGCCGACGTGTGGAGTTGGGCTACCGCGGAGCAACCCCCGCGAGCGCGGGGCCGAGGGTAACAATACGGGACGGTGCTGTCGGGGAAGACGACGACGCCCTCCTCCACGACGGGCTGCTTGTCGGCGACGGCGTGCAGCTGGGCGTCGGCGTCATCCGGCAGCTGAGGGTCGGGCGGTCGTCGGTGTCGTCCCGCCGCTCTCACGCGCGGACCAGGGCGTGCCGGTGAGAAGGAGGGAATTTGCTACCGCTGTTACCGTCGCCCCACTGTCGAGGCGCCCTGTGTGGTCTGCGGCCAACAACGCCCGTGCTACCGGGAGCGAGGCGGCACCTTGACGTGCTGGGCCTGCCGGCCCCTGCCCGAGCGGACCTGTACCCGCTGCCGCCGAGCACGGCCGGTAGCCGCCAACTGGCCGTGGGCCCGGTCTGCACCCCCTGCTACCAGCGCATCCGCACCCGACCCGAGCCCTGCCCGCAGTGCGGAACCCGTCGTCCTCTCATCGGCACCGCCCAGCTCCCGGGCACCGGGGAGACGCCGATCTGCGGACCGTGCGCCGGAGCCGACACCAGCTACCGCTGCACCAACTGCGGCAGCGAAGAAGGCGCCTACGCCGGCGGCCAGTGCCTGCGTTGCGTTCTGCATCACCGCCTGCGCGACCGCCTTGCTCGGCCCGACGGAGCACCGCACCCCCAACTCAAGCCTCTGGTAACCGCCTTGACAGATTCGACGGAGGGTGCCAACACCTTGCGTTGGCTATCCGAGAGCCCCTCCGCTCGGCTCCTGACCCGCCTCGCCGTCGACGACCGGCCGATCGGCCACGACCTGCTGGACGAACTTCCTCCCGGACATGCCGAGCGCTACCTTCGCCACACACTGATCGCCACCGGCGTCCTACCGCCCCGCAACGACGACCTCGAACGCATCCCCGTCTGGCTCGACACCCACCTCGCCGAAAGACCCCCGCACCACGGCCAACTCCTCCGCCCGTTCACCACCTGGGTACTGCTCCGCCGAGCCCGCCGCCAAGCCGCCGGCAGTCTGCACACCACCTCCGCGGCCCAGCGGATCCGCCGCCGCGTTCGGCTGACCCTGGGGTTCCTGGACTGGCTCGACGCGCACCACCTCGACCTGGCCGCCCTCGACCAGAACCGGCTGGACTCCTGGCTCCTTGCGAAACGCTCCCACTACGAGATCAAGCCGTTCCTCGACTGGGCCGCCCAACGCGGCCTCACCAGCCCGCACACCATCGCCAACCCTCCCGCCGCCGCCATGGCCCCGATCCTGACCGAGGAAGAACGCTGGCAACAGCTCCGCCGATGCCTGACCGACACCAACCTGTCCCTCGAAGTCCGCGTCGCCGGATCCATCATCCTGCTCTACGGCATCCCTGGCGAACGGGTTCGCACGCTGACCTCCAAACAGATCCACGGCATCACAGTCGAGAAGACAGCCCTTCAACTCGGCCAGTCCAGACTGTGGATCCCACCCCGCCTGGCCGAACTCCTTCACCTGCTCGCCAACGCGCCTCACCAGCGCTCCACCATGACACGAAACCTCACCGACCAGACGCCCTGGCTGTTCCCCGGCGTCGTTCCTGGCCACCCGCTCAGCCGCAAAGCGTTCAACGACCGGCTCGCCCGCCAGGGCATCCACACCAGACCCGCCCGCACCGCAGCCCTCATCGCCCTCGCCACCGAACTCCCCACACCGGTACTGGCCGACCTCCTCGACATTCACATCCACACGGCACTGAAGTGGGCCCGCCGCGCGCAACGCGACTGGAGTACCTACCTCACCGCGAGGGCCACCGACCTCACAGCTGCCACGCAACCGGCTCGGCAATGAGCAGCCGGGCGGCGGTAGCGAAACGCTCTGCACCACAACCCGGTGGCGTCGTTGGAGGGTGGCGTAGAAGACTGCGAGCGTGTATCTCACCGACACAGGGCGAGAATTGACGTTCATTCCGATGGTTTCGTTCAGTGTGGGGCTGTCGGGTGGCACCCTGCTCATCCATCGTAAGGAGACCTGGCTTGACTGTCTCATGGGATCTGCTGATATCCACCGCAGGTGGTGTCACCGCAACGGTCGTGGGTGTCATCGCCGGCGGTGTCGTCGGGCGCCGCGGCCAGCACCAGCAGTGGCTGCAGGGGACGCAGACCGCTGCCTACGAGAAGTTCCTGCAGGCGTTCGGGGCCGTGGAGGCGGAGCTGCGTGAGGCATTCCTCGACGAGCGCAGGCCCGCCGTCGACTGGGTGCCTTTCGTGGCCGCCCAGCACTCGGTCAGCCTCGTTGCCGACCCGGCGACCAGCGCAGCAGCCGAGCGGGTCTGCGAGATCCTGGAGGACTTCACCATCCTGTTCCACGGTCGTCAGCCGACCGACCTTGAGGAACTGCGGCCGATTCATACCGCGCTGGGCGAGGCCCACTTGAGCTTCGTCAATGCGGCCCGGCGTTCCCTCGCCCCGTCCCAAAAGCACCTGGACCGATCACTGGGCGGCCCCTCGCCCTGGCGGGGTGTCGAGTCCTTCTACACCCGACCTGACAGAAGCCTCGACTGACCCTCGGCTAGACGTCCGACTGAAAGGCAGGAACATCAATGGATCTTCCGTGGGGAACCCTCATATCCACCGCCAGTGGAGCGGCGGCGACAATCCTGGGCATCCTCGTAGGTACCCTGGCCGGGCGCCGCAATGAATCCAGGCAGTGGATACGCGATCGGAAGATCGCGGCGTACGAGCGTCTGCTTCAGAGCTTCGGCGCGGTCGAGATCGGCATGCGCCACGCGTACTGGGAGCAGCGCGACCCGGAGGGGGTCGACTGGGAGGAGTGGAACGCCGCCTTGGTGTCGGTCAGCCTGGTTGCCGATACCGATGTCGGGGTGGCTGCGGAGCAACTCGGCATGGTCATCGGAGAGTTCAGTGCCTTCCCATTCGGGGAGCCGAAGGACATGGCGAAGCTTCGTCACATTCATACGAAACTCGATACCGCACAGCGGGAGTTCCTTCATGCCGCCAGGCGATCGATCCACGCGGCAGACACGAAGCAGGTCTCGTGGCGCCTGGGTGGTCCGCCACCCTGGGCGGAGCTTGAGGAGATCCATCAGCGCGACAATGAGACCGGCCGCGTCCTGCCCTGAACCGCATTGGCTCAGAGCGGCGTGGGACGTGCGCTGAGGTAGCCCGGCCCAGGGTGTGCGAGACCAGTAGGCATCACCCAACGCCGGTGCCGAGGCACACCGTGTCGGGCCGAAACAGTCATGCGAACGACGGCCACCGGTTGGCGGCCCACTCCCGCCAGCCCGCCCAGCCGAGGGGCGGGTTGGCGGCCCTGCAGCCTCCCGGCTCTGCCGCATCGGGCTCCTCGAAGTGCGCCCGCCCGTGCAGAATGTCGGCCTCGGTCATCGGGAACGTCTCCTCGGGAGTGGTCGCCCAGCGATGGGCGATCCGGGCGCGTTGGGTCTCATCGTTTACCGGCAGGTAGACCATGCGGAAGCACGCGTCCTCGGTCTCCACCAGCCAGCGGATCGCGGACCGTTCGTCTCGGGACCAACAGCCGTAGTCCACCACAACGTTGGTGCCCAGTCTGATCGCCTCCAAGGCGAGCCAGAGCATGCGCCCCTCCAGCACGTCACGCTTCCCGTCCGCCTCCGCCTCGCCAAACAGGGGAATCATCCAGTCGTCGGGCGTCAGGCGCAGCGCGCCGTGCTCATCGGCGAGCTGCCGAGCCCTCGTGGTCTTTCCGGCCCCTGGCAGGCCGACCATCAGGAACAACGTGGTCACGCCCAGATCGTGGCAGGGAAGCCGAGTGGACGACCACCGCTATATCTGCCTGATCCGGTCAGATCGCCCCGCCCCACGACCCGAACAAAGGCTCGATGTGACGCGTCACGTGGTCCGCCGGACAGAACCAAGCCCAAGGAATACTCCCCATGCTCAAAAACCCCACTGCACCAGTTGAACAGCGGCTGCGCGCCGAGCTGGCCCAGGACGACTTCGTCCTCGCCGGACCGGAGGCGTGACCGTGAGAACCCCGGGCAGCCGGCCTCGCACCGTCCGCAGGCGCAGAAGGGCGGCTGGAGCATGATGCTCCAGCCGCCCTCGCTCCTTCATCAGGCTGCCTGAACCGCTCGCCGGATCAGTGGTACTACCTTCTCCAGAGCGGCCGCCCCGCCGATCCGTACCTCCAGGTCCCCGGTGCCCAGGTGCCCGATCCCGCGCATGTCGCGAGTGAAGCCCTCCTCCAGCTCCACGGTGTCCGGGTCCAGCCGCAGGTTGAGCAGGATCACCTGGTGGCCCGGACGAAACACGACGCTTGCCACATTCCGCAGGCGGCGATAGGCGATGTAGTGCTTCTTGGCGAGGACCTCCACCTCGCCCGACGCGGTGAGTACCTCGTCTAGCTCGTCGTACAGATCCCGGAGGCAATCCGGGACGTCGCTGAGAACCGACAACTCGTCGGCCTCGGCAGCGGCGGTCGGCATCACGGCCACGCTCGATCTGCGCCCCGCCGCCGGGCTGACGGCTCCGGAAACCGGCTCGACGAGCTGGAGGCTCAGCAGCCCGCCGTCGAAGATCCGGTAGCGCACCAGCTCGATCCGCCAGGACCGGCCCAGGTCTCCGACCGCGACCCGGTCGTGATGCGAGTACCCGGCCGCGATGCACAGCGCCCGCGGAGCGCGCCAGTCGATGGACTTGGCCGCCTCCGCGCCCAGCTTCTCTCTTACGAGGGCCTCGAACTCGTGGCGGCAGCTCTTCAACCAGGTGAGGTAGGAGACGGCCTGCGAGATGACACCGGTGTCGTTGCCCTTCTTGAACTCGACCACGACGGGCACGTTGTTCTGGTCCAGGCCGAGCGAGTCCACCCGCCCTCGGTGCCAAGGGCCGGTCGAGTACTCCGACGCCAGGAACCGGATGCCGAGCATGATTTCCATCCCGGCCTCCACTCGGCGCTGCAACTGCACTTCCAGCGCCACCGTCGAGCCACGCAGCTCCACGTCCTGGCCGTCTGCCCCGAGCTGAAACACCTTGAGATCGCTCACCCAGTCCCCTTCGCACGATCGTACGAAGGGGCCAATCCAAGATGGCACTCCCATATTCCGCTTCGACTATGGCCGGAAGAAGGAAGATCGACCTTTCAAGGGAGGCGCCGGAGCGAGCCGCCGGTTCGCGGTCGCCCCCCGGACGGCTCGAAGACGCGACGGCAGTTGTGCCCGGTACGCCAGAACGGCGCGACGAACACGATCGCCGCGAGCACCTCGCTGGTCCCTCTACCGGACGGCCAGCACAGACTGTCACGCGCAGGAGGACAGAACCGGCCGTGCCGAAGATCGGCGCCGCCACAGTGGGCGAGCACCGCGCCCAGCAGCAAGCGGCGCTGATCCGGGCCGCCGTCGACGTCCTGGTGGAACGGGGGCCGCCGCCGTCACCTCGGCGAGCATGGGGGCTCGGGCGGGGCCCGCTTGACCCAGCGTGAGGTCGAACCGGATCATCACCAGCCGGCCCCGCTCGCTGGACGTCGGCCTGGTGGAGCTCCACCGTTCGAACAAGCCGAAGCAGGACGGCGACGTCCTGGCGGCGGACGAGGCCCGAGCCCGGTTAGTCGCCGACCTGATGTGCCAACAGGCTAGTGACTTCTGCACGTTGGTGGTGTGCAACACGGTCCGCTCCGCACAGCACACCGTCACCGCCCTCGACCACCTGCTCGATCAGGACGTGGAGGTCTTCCTGGTCCACGCCCGCTCGGCCTTGAGGCTCTCCTCCCCGTACAGACGGAGCTGCTCCAAGCAGATGAATGTGATGGTCCCAGCACTGCGTCTCCTCGCCGCGCGACGGCTGCGAGAGGAACCGCGGCTACTGGATCGATTTCGCTGACGCAATCGAACTGCGCGCTGACGAGTGGGTGGAACCACTCCCCGTGACCATCTTGGTCGTCCTTGCGGCAGGAAGCTGACGTGATTACGGGCGGTCCGACTTCGATTGTTCATGCCACAAACGTCTGGCGAGCGCGCAACACTTGGGACATGTCGACGCAACGTGACCTTCAACGGCAGATCCGACTGCTCTCCGAGGAAGAAGCAGTCAGAGCACTGGCTGCTGTGGTTGAGGATCGCGGGCTCCTCACCGCGGCTGGGGAGCTTCCCGCTCGCGGTGAGGAACTGCGGGACGCCGTAGGGGCTGAGGACCTGGCCGTATACGGGCGGCCGGAGGAGCCGCGCACGTCCGACGGGGAACTGGCGCGACTTGTGCTGGCGTATGCGGCGGATCGGGACGAGATGCTGGCTGGGACGGTCGGCGAGGCCGTCGAGTACGCGCGGGAGCCGGCCGAGCGCTTCGACGGGGCCATGCTCGGGGCTGCCGTGCTGGCCCTCACGCTGTTGCAGACCGATGTGCTCGTCAAGCGCGAGTCGAGCGGCCGATGGAGCTTCACCATCCGGAAGCGGGCGCTTCGGGAGTCCACCCTGGGGAAGGTCCTGACGGCGCTGCTGTCCCAGATCACCGGCAGCAAGTAGCCATCGGTGAAGGGAGGTTCGGCTGTGACGGTATCGGCGAGGGCCCTGTACGCATGGAACTGCCCGGAGTGCGGCCAAGGGTGCCAGGAGCCGGTCTGGCACATCATCGACGCCCGCGAGCGGGCGGACGTGCTGGAGGCCGACGGCCCAGGCGTGTCCTGGGTGGCCTGCACGGGCTGCGGGGCGCGAGCGCACATCGACGCGCCCGTGCTGGTGCTGCGCCCCGACGTGATCGTCCAGGTGCTGTTCGCGGCGTCCGTCGAGGACCTCCAGGCCGGCACCGGGGACGCCGCCTCCCGCATCCTGGCGGAGGCCGGGCGGGCCGGGGCGTTCGACGGCGGAACCATCACCGGGCAGACCATCCCCCTGCCACGCAGGGCGCTTCCGGTCGTGCTGGCCCGCGATGTCGACCGGGACCTCGACGACCCGGAGACCGCACGCCGTGAACTCCTCCGAGAGGGCCCGTCGACGGTCGCCAACTACGAGGTCTTCCTCGAATTTGCCCGGGCGGAGCGCGAGGCGGCGCGGGTGCGGTACCTGCTGCGTGCCGTGATGGTGACCCCTCCTGCCGCGTTCGCCCGACTCGTCGAAGACCACCCCGAGTTGACCACCTCCACTGACATCCGTGACGCCGCGAGGGAGGAACTGCGCTCGATGGCCGGCGCGCCCGTGGAAACCCTGCTCCGCGCGCGCCAGCGCCTGCTGGACGGCCTGTGCCGGAGCGACCCGCCACAGGAGGAGGTGATCCGCCGGTATTTCGGAGAACTGGAACGCTTCGGTCAGGGGCTGCGGGAACGGCTGGCGGTGCTGGACCGCAGGGCGCGGGAGACCAGAGGGGCCGAGGGCGTGCCAGCCGCGCGGGAGGCACTCGCCCTCGCCCGCCAGACCGGCGAGGCCGCACTGGAGACCGAACTCGCCGCGCTGCTAGGGTCCCGGCTGCTGGACGTCGTGCACGACGGGCTCGACACCGACCCGTCCGAGGCGATCGCCCTACTGGAACACGCCCTCGGCCGGCTCTCCGAGGGCAGCCTGGCCTGGGCCCAGGTGGCGAGCAACCTCGCCTCCGCGCACGAGCGGCGTCAGGACGGTGACTTCATGGAGAACTGGCTCACCGCCAGGGACCTCCTGGCTCGCGCGGCCGAACTGGACCACGACCTGCACCCGGACACCTGGGCGGTGATCCAGACGAACTACGGCTGGCTGCTAGCCTCGCGGCCCGGCGGCGGCCCGGAGGACCTCGGCCTCGGAATCGACCGCCTCCTGCTCGGCCTGCGAGCCCGCTCACCGGAACGCAACGCAGTCGACTGGGCCTACTCCATGCTCAACCTCGGCATGCTGCTCTTCCGCCGCGGACGGCCGGAGGACCTGCTCCAGGCGGAGCAGCGCTACCGCAGCGCACTCACCCACCTGCGCCCCGGAGACCACCCGCGACTGTGGGCGCAGCTGCAGTGCAACCTCGCGGACCTCCTGCTGTCACGGGCACCAGCGGACGCACTCGGCGCCCGCGCGGCGGTAACCGCCGCACTTGACCTGTCAGCCGCGCGGCCCGGCCTGGTCGACTCCGCGCGCGTCAAATGGCTGCTCGCGCGTTGTTATGACCGGCTCGACGGACCGGGCAGCGCAGAAGGACTCCGGCTGCGACGGGAGGCCCTTCTCGCCGCGCCGCCGACGGTCTCGCCGAGCCTGCACCTCGGCATCGGCAACGAGGTGCTCACGGCCCTCACCGACACCGAGCGGTGGACGGAGGCAGCCGACCTCGCCACCGGCCTGCTCACCGCGCTCGACGCGCTCTATGACGCCCAGGTCACCGGCCCCGGCCGCCAGGACGTACTCACCCGCTGGCCACCGCTCACCCGCTTCACGGCGTACCTGCTGACCCGGGCGGGGCGTCCAGAGCAGGCGGTCGAAGTGATCGAGCGCGGACTGGCGCGCGAGCTGTCGGTCGCGACCGGACGCGGCGCGGTGGCGCTGGCGGCCCTGGAGCGGATCGATCCCGCGCTGGCCCGTCGGTACCGGCAGGCGCAGGCGCGCTACCGGCGCGCCGCCGAACCGGCCGCCGCGGCACCGCACGGGCTCGACCCGGGAACGGCCGAACAGGCCGATGCGGAACGCGAGCTGCGGACGGTCACCGCGCAGATCAGGCGGATCCCCGGCATGGAACGCTTCCTGTCCACCAGCGGACCGGAGGACATCATCCGCGCCGCTGCCGGCAGGCCGCTGGCCTACCTGGTGCACACGCCGTGGGGCAGCTGCGTCCTGACGATCCCGCGGATGCCGGACTGCACCCCGCCCTCACCGGGCGCGAGCGCGAAGCCGCAGGTGGAAGCGCGGCCCCGGGTGCTGGGCACCGTCGTACCCGAGGTCTCCGGCGCCACCGTCCTCAGCCTCCTGATCACGGGGCAGGAGGACGAGCATGCACCCGGGGTGCTCCTGACCCAGCACGCCGGAGCCCTCAGACGGCGCAAGGACCTGCCGGCCGCCCTGGAGCGCCTCAGCCTGCTGGAACCGCTGCTGCGCCCGGTCGCCCGGCTCCTGGCGGAGGACCCGAGGCACGAAGCCGTGCTGATCCCGACCGGGTTGCTCGGCATGGTCCCGCTGCACGCAGTACCGGTCGGCCCCGGCCGGGCCGACGTGCTGGACGACGTCGGCACCCTCTACGTCTCCCCGTCGGCGGCAGTTCACGCGGCCTGCGGAGCAAGAGCCGTGAGTCCTCCGGAGGGGGCCCAGCTCCTGGTGGCGGTGGGCGACCCGGACGGCTCGCTGCCCGGCAGTCGGGCCGAACTCGACGAGGTCGTCCGTGTCTTCGAGCCGCTGGGGGAGGTCCACCGGGCGATGGGGGCCAACGCCACCGTGGGGTGGCTGCTCGACCACGTCTCGGAGGCGTCCGTGCTACACCTGAGCTGTCACGGCAGCGCGGACGTCGGCAGCCGGGGTGCCTCGCTGGCGCTGGCCGACGGACGGCTGGACGTCGAGGTCCTGGCCCGCCGCCAACTGCGCCGCTGTCGGCTCGTGGTGGCCAGTGCCTGTCAGTCCGGCCACTTCGAGATCGTACGGATGCCCGACGAGTTCGTCGGGCTCCCGGCCGGGTTCCTCCAGGCCGGGGCGGCCTGCGCGGTGACCAGCCTGTGGCAGGTGGATGACCTCGCGACAGCGGTGCTGATGACGCGCTTCCACGAGTTGCTCGCACCTGCGGGTGCCGCCGGGAGCGACCCGGTGCGGGCGCTGCGCGAAGCGCGGTCGTGGTTGCGCGGCCTCACCGGGGCAGGGCTCGCGCAGTACATGGCCGGCCGCCCCGGGCTGGCCGGACTGGCCGACCGCTACGCCGCGCCGGCCGCCGACGGGCAGCCGTTCGCGTCGCCGCGGCGCTGGGCAGGGTTCACGGCCTGGGGAGTCTGACCGCCCCCTTGGTCAGTCCAGTGACATGGGGCCGCCCGGTCGCAGCAGGTAGGACGCGAAGGTGTGCGGGGAACCAGGGGAATTGATCTGCATCCGCGTGTACCGGCCGCCCACCAGACCAGTGACGGTGACCTTGGCCGGGGCGTGGACCGGCCGACCCAGCGCGCAGTTGGGGACGCACGGCACCTCCTCCTTGGTGCCGATCGCGGTGGCGGTGGGCGTTCCCCAGCCGGACCAGGTCAGGTCCAACAGCGAGAGCTTGCCGTCCCCGCAGGCGAGTAGCAGGTACGTCGGCTCGACGACGTTCCCCTCGTAACAGCTGGCGATCAGGGCCGGCTGCGTGCTCGGTTTCGTGTCGGGTGGCGGGGCCGGTGTCCTGGTGGCCCGTTCCGGCTCCGCCGTCGGGGTGGGGGTGCGCTCGGGGACCACCGTGGGGGTGGGAACGACCACGGGTGGTGGCGTGGAACTGGGCGTCCCCACCGTCGGGCTGGGCGTCGCCTGCCGCAGCGGGGGCTGGGTGACGACCGGGACCGGCTTGCCGACCTCGCGGATGCCACCGTCGGACAGAAGTTGCGGTACGAGCAGGCCGCCGGTCACCGACAGGGCGGCGGTGACGGCGCCGACCACCAGGAGTTCCCGCCGGGCGGCGCCCGACCACTTCCGGAGGGCAGGCTTCCGGGCAGCAGATGCGCCGGGCGCCGGACGCTTGGATTCCGTACGTGCCGCCTCCGCACGTTTCGCCTCTGCGCGGAACCGGGCGACCTCGGTTTGCTGGTGTTCGATCAGCTCGTGGACCGCAGCCGGCCAGGGCCGGTGAACAGGAGCGGCGAGCCGGGCGAGGGAGTCCAACAGACTGCCGACGCTCGGCCGTAGTCCGGGATCCTTGGCCAGACAAGGAGCGGCGATGCGCTGGATCTCCTCGGGAAGCCTTCCGAGATCCGGTTCGGTGTAGACGATGTTGTACAGCGTCTGCGGAATGGACGGTCCGATGAACGGGCACGCGCCGGTGTAGGCCAACAGTAGGACGGCACCCAGCGAGAACACGTCGCTGGGCGGGCCAGCCGGAAGCCCCTGGGCTTGTTCGGGGGACATGAAGGCTGGGGAACCGACGAGCAGCCCCGTGTGGGTGAGGGTGGTCCCGTCCTCACTGTCGGCCGCGCGGGCGATGCCGAAGTCGATGAGCTTGGGACCCTCCTCGGCGAGCAGGACGTTCGACGGTTTGATGTCCCGGTGCACCAGTCCGGCGTGGTGGATGTCGGCCAGCGCCGTGGCGAGCCCGGTGGCCAGTGACAGCAGGGATGGCGCGGGCAGGGTGCCGACCGTCTCCACGGCTTCGTGGAGGGAGAGTCCTGGGATGAAGCCCGAGGTCAGCCAGGGCTCGGGCGCGTCCGGGTCGGCGTCGAGGACCGTCGACGTATTGGCGCCGGTGAGGCTCCGGGCGGCCTCCACCTCACGGCGGAAGCGGGCCCGGAAGCCGTCGTCCTCCAGGAACCGCTGGTGCACCTGCTTCAGCGCGACCAGCCGTCCGTCCGGAGCGGTACTCAGCAGCACCCGGCCCATCCCACCCCGGCCCAGTTCCGCGATCGGTCGGTACGGACCTACCGCGATCGGATCGGTCGGCATCAGCTGCTTCATTCGGTCCCCCGAGACCGGTAGACAGTTCTGCTGGAAGTCTGGCTGTCCCGCGCGGCTGATCGCAAGGAACACGTGGAGAAAAATTGCTGCAGACTAGGCACTTGATCGACGATCATTTCCGTCAAGTTAGGCCCCTGGAAGGTTCGCAACTGGTTCGCCTTTGCCACCTTGTCGTTCGTGGTGGCTGAGTCATGGCGCAGCCCTGGAAGGCTTGACGTACCAGGGCCTCTATCGCTGTTCACACAACGGGGCGTGCATCGGACCTGTCCTCTGGCTTGGAGAGGACCGATGCCCGAATCAGGTGTTGCGTTGCGCTGGGCGCGGCTCGATCATGGGCTCCAGCCAGGCCAGCATCTGCTGCAGCCGAAGCCGTTTCAGTCCGCTGAGCTCGGGATTCTTGATCATCTCACGCAGCCAGGTGGCCGATTCCAACCCGGCATCGGCGGCCCAGGATGTCCTGGAGGAGAGCGAACTCCTGATCATCCGGCGGCCGGAGGAATTCCAAGGCGTGGCGCCAGCAGTCGAGGGCGGCCTCTCGTTGGCCGAAGCTGGCCAGACCTCTGGCGATGTCCCGGAGGTCCTCGGTGTAGATCTGTGGTCGACTCTTGAGCGTCGTGAGCAGTGTGGGAATGTAGCTCAGGCCCTCGATCTCGGTCAGGGTGAGGAGTGCCTCGATGACGGGCCGCCCGACTGTTGTCGGGGCTGCGAGTAGCCGGTGCGCCAGCGTCGCGGCGAGAGAGGCGAAGGAATCGATCGATTCTGTCGTGAGCGGCGCCAATACACCTCTCATCCATTCGGGATCGCACTCAGGCCGCTCGGCCAGAAGCTTTGCCAGGAATGGGCCACACTCGTCGGGCTGCGCCTTGATCAGGATGCCTACGGCTTCCTCGTAATTCGTCTTTCCCTGCTGTGAGCTGTCCGTGAACAGGTCTCGTCGCGGACCGCGCCGACGCCGTGTAGGCCGGGCGGCCATCCACCTCGCCGGTATCTTCATCTGGTTTGCTCGGTGATCCGCAAGAAACGGCTTGTGGTGTCCGGGGGCTCGGGTTCAGGCGGTGCGGGTGGCGGTGATGAGGTGGTAGTCGAGGAGGCCGTGGCGCCAGGCGTGGAGGAAGTTGCGGGTCCAGTGGTCGGTGGGGACGGTGTCGGCGAGGTAGCGGTCGAGGCCTGGCCAGACGTCGGGGCCGATGGTTTCGGTGGTGACGTCGGTGAAGCTGGCGTTGGTGAGGTCGGTGGTGAAGCCGTCGAGGGTGTGGGGGACGTCGAGGCCGTCGGCGAAGCTGGCGAGGAGGATCTTGAGGCGTTCGGTGATCTCGGGGCCGGGGGTGGCGAAGAAGGTGGTGACGACCAAGCGGGCGCCGGGACGCAGGACACGGGCGGACTCGCGGACGAAGCCGGTGAGGGCGCGGAAGTGCTGGACGGCCTCGACCGAGTAGAGGCCGTCGAGCGAGGCGTCGTGGAAGGGGAGTTCGTCGGCCGAGCCGATGGTGTAGCCGAGCCGGTCCGGATAGGGCCATCGCGCGGGCGTTGACGGCGCGGGCGCGCCCGACCTGGTCCGGATGGATGTCCACGCCCGTCACCGAGGCGAAGCGGAACTCCCGTAGCGCCAGGGCCGCACCCAGCCCGCGCCCGCAGCCGACCTCCGCCAGCCGCAGCCGCTCGCGCGGCTCCGGGAAGGCGCGCAACACCCGCCGGTACAACTGCTCCTGGCTGCGCACCCGGTCCTCGGCGGTGGGGGCGGCGAGGTTGATCCCCTGCCAGTCACCGAAGTTGATAAATCCGCCGCCGAAGCTGGCCGCTTTGGCGAGGTCTTCGGCGCCGTAAGTCCGGCGCACGGTCGGGGGAATGGGGTCCTGGTTCATGGTCTTCGGTTCCTCGGGGTGGCGTGCAACCCCCGCGAGCGCGGGGCCGACCTCCGTCACTGCCGGGATGGAGCCGGCGCTCGGAGCAACCCCCGCGAGCGCGGGGCCGACATGACCACCCTCACCTCGTACGGGCCGCGCCAGGAGCAACCCCCGCGAGCGCGGGGCCGACTCGGTGTGGGCCTGGCCCCAGGCGACGAGCTCGGAGCAACCCCCGCGAGCGCGGGGCCGACTTCGGGACCGGCTGGGCCAACTTCGGCGGCCAGGAGCAACCCCCGCGAGCGCGGGGCCGACCGCACGGGCGCCTTGGAGCTGCCAGCGAGTGCGGAGCAACCCCCGCGAGCGCGGGGCCGACCCGCCGGGGTGGGTGCTCTGGCCGCGCCACACGGAGCAACCCCCGCGAGCGCGGGGCCGACGCCGCGCGAGGGTTCTCCCTGCGGTGCTGCTGGGAGCAACCCCCGCGCGTGCGGGGCCGACGGGAACCGGCCTTCGAGGAGGCCCTTGTAGAGGGAGCAACCCCCGCGAGCGCGGGGCCGACCTGCCGATGCAGGATCCGAGCAAGGCCCCCGTCGAGCAATCCCCGCGAGCGCGGGGCCGACTGCTTCTTGTCGAGCGGCTTGATCACGATCTTCGAGCAACCCCCGCGAGCGCGGGGCCGACGCCGGTGGCGACGATGGCCATGACGGCGAGGAAGAGCAACCCCCGCGAGCGCGGGGCCGACGGCAGGGGAGTCGGCGACGTGCTGAGGGTGACGGAGCAACCCCCGCGAGCGCGGGGCCGACAACCCGACCCGGGGCAGGGGCGCCGACGCTCTGGAGCAACCCCCGCGAGCGCGGGGCCGACTGGGAGCCGTCCGCCGTCGTCCACAGCGTGCAGGAGCAACCCCCGCGAGCGCGGGGCCGACCCCATGCTCCTCCTCCTCCTCGACGACGGCCAGGAGCAACCCCCGCGAGCGCGGGGCCGACGGTCGGCCGGTCGGGCGAGCTGTGGTGCTCGCGGAGCAACCCCCGCGAGCGCGGGGCCGACGTCGAGCGGCGAAGCGCGGCGCAAACAGTGGGGGAGCAACCCCCGCGAGCGCGGGGCCGACTGCGGCACCTGGAGGCCGGACCACCGGCACTGGGAGTAACCCCCGCGAGCGCGGGGCCGGCCGGGCAGGGGCTGCTGGGTGGGCTGCTGGTCGGGAGCAACCCCCGCGAGCGCGGGGCCGACAGGACGCCGGGGGCGGCGATCCCGCACATCAAGGAGCAACCGCCGCGAGCGCGGGGCCGACGGTACCAGCTGATAGCCGAACTTCTCGGCTACGGAGCAACCCCCGCGAGCGCGGGGCCGACGGAGGAGTTCAAGGCACACGGGAGCTGACCGACGAGCAACCCCCGCGAGCGCGGGGCCGACGACGCCCGACTGACCGTCCTGTGTGGGCACGCGGAGCAACCCCCGCGAGCGCGGGGCCGACCGCGTGCCGCTCGTCCCGGTCGCTGATGCCGACCGAGCAACCCCCGCGAGCGCGGGGCCGACCTCTCGGCCGCCGCCGGACGCGGCCACGCCGACGAGCAACCCCCGCGAGCGCGGGGCCGACGCGGTCGCGAACACGTACCGGAACCTGCTCAAGGAGCAACCCCCGCGAGCGCGGGGCCGACGTGATGGCGGGGTGGGTGAAGGTGTGGCGCTGCGAGCAACCCCCGCGAGCGCGGGGCCGACCGTACGGGCCCCGTACCGGCGCCTGACCTGCGGGAGCAACCCCCGCGAGCGCGGGGCCGACGTGGTGGCCGCGTTCGGCGCCGTCACCGCCGCGGAGCAACCCCCGCGAGCGCGGGGCCGACTTCGGCGGGTCGGACGGTGAACCGGCCGGGCCGGAGCAACCCCCGCGAGCGCGGGGCCGACGGTCTGCCCGGGCCTCGGCTGGGGTCCACCTTGGAGCAACCCCCGCGAGCGCGGGGCCGACCCCCGGCCCGACACGCCGGGCGCGTCGATGGAGGAGCAACCCCCGCGAGCGCGGGGCCGACCCCCGGCCCGACACGCCGGGCGCGTCGATGGAGGAGCAACCCCCGCGAGCGCGGGGCCGACACCAACACCCGTGCCAGCGGCGGGAGTTGGGGAGAGCAACCCCCCGCGAGCGCTACAACACGTAGCCCCCGTACGAGACGTTGTAGCCGGAGCAACCCCCGCGAACGCGGGGCCGACCGGCCGCCGCCCGGGGGGGCCGACGACCACCGGAAAGAGCAACCCCCGCGAGCGCGGGGCCGACAACAACAGCCGTTCCATCGGCGGGAGTTGGGGAGAGCAACCCCCCGCGAGCGCGGGGCCGACAACACGTAGCCCCCGTACGAGACGTTGTAGCCGGAGCAACCCCCGCGAGCGCGGGGCCGACCGCTGCAACAGCCTCTGGAACACCTGAAAGCGAGAGCAACCCCCGCGAGCGCGGGGCCGACCGGGAGGCAGTCGACCGGGCGGTGCGGACGGCGGAGCAACCCCCGCGAGCGCGGGGCCGACGTCCACGCGCCATGCGAGCACCACGGGAAGCTGGAGCAACCCCCGCGAGCGCGGGGCCGACACCAGCACAGCCGGCGGGAAGCTCACCGCCCGAGAGCAACCCCCGCGAGCGCGGGGCCGACCTCTCGGCCGCCGCCGGACGCGGCCACGCCGCCGAGCAACCCCCGCGAGCGCGGGGCCGACGTCAAGGCCGGCGCCGACGCGGACGGCTCGCTGGAGCAACCCCCGCGAGCGCGGGGCCGACGGCCTTCACCTGACCCGCGAGCAGGAGGCCGCGGAGCAACCCCCGCGAGCGCGGGGCCGACGAGACGCACCACCTCCGCCTGGACCGGGGAAGAGAGCAACCCCCGCGAGCGCGGGGCCGACCGAGCATCGGCCAGCTGACGAGTGACTGGTGTCGAGCAACCCCCGCGAGCGCGGGGCCGACGTCGCAGTCGCGGCCCGTTGCAGCGGGTCGCTGGAGCAACCCCCGCGAGCGCGGGGCCGACCGCAAGACCCGTGAGCTGACCGGGCGTTCGCCGGAGCAACCCCCGCGAGCTCGGGGCCGACACTGACCCCCCAACTGGAGCTCCCCTTGGCCGAGAGCAACCCCCGCGAGCGCGGGGCCGACGCGCAGCATCTCCGTCGGCGTCAGCAAGAACCGGAGCAACCCCCGCGAGCGCGGGGCCGACCGCAAGACCCGTGAGCTGACCGGGCGTTCGCCGGAGCAACCCCCGCGAGCGCGGGGCCGACTGGTCGGGGGAGCCGGTGCCCTGCGTCCAGCTGGAGCAACCCCCGCGAGCGCGGGGCCGACTGGTCGGGGGAGCCGGTGCCCTGCGTCCAGCTGGAGCAACCCCCGCGAGCGCGGGGCCGACCACGTCAGTCGACTTGCGGATGATCCTGACGTTGAGCAACCCCCGCGAGCGCGAGGCCGACGAGGGTCAGGTCAGCGCCGTAGAGCCGGACGTGGAGCACCCCCGCGAGCGCGGGGCCGACAGCGGGGCGGACGATGCGAAGGTGTACCACGCGGAGCAACCCCCGCGAGCGCGGGGCCGACTTCCCCAAGCAGCCCCCGGCCGACTCGCCGTGGGAGCAACCCCCGCGAGCGCGGGGCCGACCACGTCCGGGCCCTGGCTGCGTACGACGCCGGGGAGCAACCCCCGCGAGCGCGGGGCCGACCCTCTGACCTGCGGCGGAGTCCTGAAAGTGGGGGAGCAACCCCCGCGAGCGCGGGGCCGACGGTGCCGTCCTTGTGGCCGAGGATGTGGCCCAGGAGCAACCCCCGCGAGCGCGGGGCCGACGCGACGGCGGCTTTGTTGTTCGACTGCTGGGGGGAGCAACCCCCGCGAGCGCGGGGCCGACCCTGCGCGTATCTGCTGCAGCGGTGCGCGCAGAGAGCAACCCCCGCGAGCGCGGGGCCGACTGTTCCTTATCCGCCGGGCGCTGGGCTGGCACGGAGCAACCCCCGCGAGCGCGGGGCCGACACGTCGCGGCGGCCGAGGATCTCGCACAGCACGGAGCAACCCCCGCGAGCGCGGGGCCGACCAGGTGGCGCTGGCCGTCCGCGTACGCGCGCAGGAGCAACCCCCGCGAGCGCGGGGCCGACGAAATGTGCGGACGGACATGGGTCGTCCTGCCGGAGCAACCCCCGCGAGCGCGGGGCCGACCCTTCACTGCCAGTCAGGCCGTCGACGGTGCCGGAGCAACCCCCGCGAGCGCGGGGCCGACGAAGCCCACGGCGTCGGCACCCTGGGCGCCATGGAGCAACCCCCGCGAGCGCGGGGCCGACAGACGCTCGGCCGAACCCGTCGGCGCGTGCCCGGAGCAACCCCCGCGAGCGCGGGGCCGACTGGCGTGGTGGCGGCGGAGAAGGGTGAACACGGGAGCAACCCCCGCGAGCGCGGGGCCGACAACTTTTTGCGCTACCCGAAGCTGCCGAACCTGGAGCAACCCCCGCGAGCGCGGGGCCGACTTCTGCCCGCTTCCGGACTCGTCACGTGACGAGGAGCAACCCCCGCGAGCGCGGGGCCGACCTCGGTGGCGCCACGGCGCTGGCTGGCCGCGCGGAGCAACCCCCGCGAGCGCGGGGCCGACGAGCCTTCGCCACGTCTCGGGGCCCGGGTAGCCGAGCAACCCCCGCGAGCGCGGGGCCGACCGCCGCCCCTTGCCGGGCGGAAGTCGCAGCGCGGAGCAACCCCCGCGAGCGCGGGGCCGACTTCGAGCGAGCCCGGGGTGTCGATCAGCACATCGAGCAACCCCCGCGAGCGCGGGGCCGACACTATCTGACCTGCAATGATTGGCGTCAGGAGGAGCAGGTTGATTCAGTTCGATCGGTGGGTAGTCCGGAGACGACTCGATGCATTGCCTCCATCTCTCCCTGTTCCGAACCGACTTGTCAGTGATGTGCTCTACGCTCCGCAGCGTACTCGTACGTGGAGGTTGGGGCATGGTCGAGGACCGTTGGCAGTGGTATCCGCCCGAGGTCAGGGGTTGGTTGGGTGCGTTGTGGGGCAAGTCTGCGGGGCGGGCCGGGGGGACGGTCAACCTTCTGCTGTCACACATGCTGGACACCGCCGCGGTGGCGGAGATCGTCTGGGACCGTTACCTGCCGCAGGTGACGCGGTGGCGTCTGGATTCTGTGGCCGGCGGCGCGGGCAAGGGGCGGCGTCTGTTCGCGTGGTTGTGCGGGATTCACGATCTCGGCAAGGCCACTCCGGCGTTCGCACGTCTCGATCCGGCTGGCGAGGCTGATGTTCGCCGGTCGGGGCTCTCGTGGGACAAGTACGTGGTGAATGCGACGGCTTGGCGGCACGACAAGGCCGGCGGCCGGCTACTGCGGGCGCTGCTGGAGAAAGCGGGCTGGGAAGAGGGGCAGGTCGACTGGGTGTGGCCGCTGGTCGCCGGCCACCACGGGTTGTTCCCCACGTTGGGGCAGTTGGCTCCGAAGAGGGAAGACCTGCAGGGGAAGGGGCCGTCGTGGAAGTTGGCGCAGTCGGCGCTGGTGGAGGTGTTCTCCCGGGAGCTCGGCTACGAAGGTGAGTCGCCGCTTGCCGGTGTGGAGCCTGCGCTGGTGCCGAGCCGTGCGGTGCAGCTCCAGTTGTCGGGCTTCGTGGTGATGGCGGACTGGATCGCCAGCGATGAGCTGCACTTCAAGGGTGTGCCCGAACTGGCGAAGGTGACGATGTTTCAGGCGCGGCAGCGGGCCGCGGACGCGTGGTCCAGGCTCGGTCTGCGCGGCGGGTGGGGCGCGTTGGCGGTGCCCGGCCCGGAGACGTTCCGGGACCGATTCGGCCACGGGCCCAGGCCATCGCAGGAGTTGGTCTTGGACGTGGTGCGTCGGATGGGCGGGCCGGGCCTGGTGATCGTCGAGGCGCCGATGGGGGAGGGGAAGACGAAGGCGGCGCTGGCGGCGGGCGAGCTGCTGGCCGCGCGTTACGGCGCGGACGGCGTGTTCCTTGGGATGCCGACCCAGGCGACCGCGGACCCGATGTTCACTCAGCTCCGATCGTGGCTGCGCAAGGTCGAGGAGGGGCTGGAGGACCAGGTCGCGCTGCTGCACGGCAAGCGGATGTTCAACAGGAAGTGGCGCGCCCTGCTGGAGGATGCGGGGGAGTGGGGACAGAACGCCGACTGCCGCTTCTCGTCGGTGGACGAGTTCGGAATGCGGGACGACTGCTTCGACGGCTGCGAGGGCGGCGAGCGCAGGGCTCCCGCCGAGTGGTTCCTCGGCCGTCGCCGTGGTCTGCTGAGCCCGTTCGCGGTCGGCACCATCGACCAGCTCCTCTACGCCGCGACCCGCACCAAGCACGTGATGCTGCGCATGGCCGGCCTCGTCGGCAAGGTCGTGATCCTGGATGAGGTCCATGCCGCCGACGTCTACATGTCGCAGTTCCTGCTGGAAGGCCTGTGGTGGCTCGGACAGGCCGGGGTGCCGGTGGTATTGCTGTCGGCGACGCTGCCGCCGGAGCAGCGGCGCCGCTTGGTCGCCGCCTACCTGGCCGGCACGCAGTCGGCGGAGGCTTCGCAGGTGCTGGAGGTCCCCGAACCGCAGGGCTATCCGAGCGTGACGGCGGCCTGGTCGGGGCAGGACGGCCGGCTGGAACTGCTGGTCGAGAGCACCGAGTCCTGGCGCGATGATCTCGCGGTGCGGGTCGAGGTGCTCGACGAGCCACCAGCGCAGACCGATTCCCGGCCCTCGGAAGACGCCGGCAAGGCGGACGCGGCCGTGGTTGACTACCTGAAGGAGCGCCTGGTCGACGGCGGATGCGTCCTGGTCATCCGCAACACCGTGGCCCGCGCCCAGTCCACGTTCGAGGCCCTGCACAAGGAATTCGGCGCCGACGTCCACCTCCTGCACGGCCGCCTGCACGCAGGCCACCGGGCCGACCGCACCCAGGAGGTCCTGAAACTCCTCGGACCGCCCGCCGAAGGCTCCCAGCGCCCCGAGCGGCTCATCGTCGTCGCCACCCAGCTCGCGGAGCAGTCCTTCGACGTCGACGCCGACCTGCTGATCACCGACCTCGCACCGATGGACCTGCTCCTCCAGCGCATCGGACGTCTCCACCGCCACGACGGCGTCAAACGCCCCCGCCTGCTGTCGAGGCCCACCGTCGCAGTCACCGGCATCCACCTCGACGATGACCGCGCGCCGCACATCCTGCGCTCGTCCGAGGGAATCTACGGCCGCTACCTCCTGCTGCGCACTGCCGCCGAGGTCGAGCGGGCAGCGACAGCCGACGCAAGCACGTGGAGCATCCCCGGTCAGGTGCCCGACCTGGTTGCTCGGGTGTACGGCACCGAGCCCATCGTCCCGGCCGAGTGGACCGAGGCAGAGGAACAGGCCCGGCAGGACTGGGAAAAGCGGCAGGCTGAGCGTCGCGCGCAAGCGTCCCAGTACCTGCTGACCCGGGCCGGCGAGCACGGAGCGCCAACCCTGGAGGGCCTGCACTTCGGAGCCCACAGCAGGCTGGCCGAGGGGCAGTTCGAGGCGCTCGTGCGCGACGGGGACCGGAGCGTGGAAGTCATCCTGGTACGCCGCACCGGGGATGAGGAGATCCACGCGATGACGGGCCGCAAGCTTGGGCCGAACGGCGAGGTGGCGGCCGAGATTTTGGACGACGTGCTCTCCGGAACGGTACGCCTGCCCACCAAGCTCACCGGGGTGGCCGAGCAGGCTCTCGGTCCGCTGCCGGGCTGGCGCGACCATCCGTGGTTGCGGTACAGCCTGGCCCTGGAACTCGACGAGCAAGGGGACGCGGTCCTCGGCGACTTCCGTCTACGCTACGACGACCTGCGAGGCCTCGAGGTGAGCGGCGGGCCCGAGTACCGGTAGAGCGTGCGGGCAGAACAGGCGGAGTTCCCGTTCCGCCCACGCGCCCCAACCCCGCGACCGCGGGGCCGACTTGCAGCCGAAACCAGCTCGCAGACAGAGCCAGGGGCCATCCCCGCGCACAAATCCTGCGGGGCCGAAAGGCAATTCAAGCATTCGCCCCACAACAGACCTTCGCCGGTGCCACGATGAACCAGCAACAAGCTAGACAGAGCTAGTTGGGAGAAGTTCGCGTGCCTGGGTACAACCTCGTCGACGAACCGTGGCTGACGGCGCGACCGGTCAGCGGCGGGCCGCCCGTAAGTCTGGGGATCGCCGAGGTCCTGGCCCGGGCCCACGAACTCGAGGGCCTTGTCGTCGAGCTCTCCACCCAGCTGCCAGCCGTTCTACGCCAGGTGTTGCTGCCCGTAGTCGCCCATGCCGCGGGTGCACCCCGAACCCTCCGCGAGAAGGCCGAACGGCTCACGCAGAAGGGCGGGTTCACGAAGGACGAGCTGGGTGACATCCAGGCCTACCTCGACGAACACCGAGGGAAGTTCGACCTCTTCGATCCCGAGATGCCGTTCGGGCAGGTCGCCGGGCTGCGCACCGCCAAGGGCGAGACGAAGGGCTCCGCCGCCTTGGTGGCGACGGCGGCGAGCGGTAACAACGTCCCACTGTTCGCCAACCGCACTGACGCGGACCCCCTCGACCTGACGCCCGCCCAAGCTGCCCACTGGCTCCTACACGCGCACTGCTGGGACACGGCGGCGATCAAGACCGGCGTCGTCGGTGACCCCGAGGTCAAGGCGGGCAAGACGACGGGAAATCCGACCGGCCCGCTCGGCCAGCTCGGCGTCATCATCCCCACCGGGCAAACCCTCTACGAGACCCTCATGCTGAACCTCCCACTCACCCCGCCCGGCAACCTTGGGGTCCCGCAGTGGCTGCAAGGCCCCCACAAACCCGCGTGGAAGTCCCGCGAGGCCGAGGGCCTTCTCGATCTATGGACGTGGCAGGCCCGGCGCATTCGACTCATCCCGCACCACGACGAGAACGGTCAGCTGAGGGTCGCCCGGGTGGTCATCAGCGCCGGTGACCGCCTCACGCCCCTGCCCGAGAAGGAGCCGCACACCGCCTGGACGTTCACCGCCCCGGCCAAGAAGTCCGCTTCGGCCCTGCCCGAGCGCAGGCCGCGCCGTCACACCCAGGGCAAGGCCGCCTGGCGGGGCCTGGACGCTCTCCTCGCGGCGACCCGCCAGGGGCCGGAGGGCACCTTCGAGACCAGCGTCCTGCTCGACGAGATCAGCGCCCTACGGGAGATTGGCCGACTCGAAGGCAACTACCCGCTGCAGGTCGAGACCTTCGGCATGGTCTACGGCACCCAGTCCTCCGTCGTCGAGGATGTCATCCACGACGCCATCCCGCTGCCGCTGCTCGCCCTCCAGCAGGACAGCGAAGCCCACCAGCTGCTCCTGGACGTCGCCGAGCAGGCGGAACGGCTCGCCCAGGCCGTCAACAACCTCTCCGCCGACCTGCGCCGGGCCGCCGGAACCGACCCCATCCCCTGGGACAAGGGCCAGCGCCCCGGCGAACTGCTCCTGCACACCCTCGACCCCCAGGTGCGCCGCCTGCTCGCCGGCGTACGCAAAGCCGGCACCGGCGCCGACGACGTCCTGGACCAAGGCCGACTCGCCTGGGAGCACGTCGCTTCCCGTCACGCGTGGGATGCGGCGAACACGCTCCTGCTGGCCGCACCCGCCACCACGTTCGGCGGCCGCACCCTCGATCAGAGCGGCAAGACGGGCAAGACGCACACCTATCGGCTCGGCACGGCCGGCGCCAACTTCCGGCGGCAGGTCGACGAGATCCTGCCTCGCCACGCCGACGCCCTACGGCAAGCAGCCGCCGCCCGCGCGGCCGAGACCGGGCCCGCCATCGACTCCGAATCCGACTCTGGAGCGGACTTTGACTACTGAGCACAAGAACGCCGTCAAGCGACGTCCGTACTGGGAGAGGTTCACCGCCCCTGACCACACCTGGCGCATCGACCCCCGCAGCGGGCAGCCGCGCCGACCGCCCGGAGAGGACCTCGCGGCCCTGCGCTCCGGCCTTGGGCGCCCCGTCATGGACAGCCCCAAGATGTGGCCGCTCTACAGCTGTGAGGTCGATGACGTCCTCGCGCTGCGCGACGAGGTCTCTGACGAGCAGAAGGCCGAGCACGCCGCCCTGGCCCTGTTCGGCCTCCACCAGCAGAGCCAGTCCAAGCCCATGCACCGCCGCGGCGTCAAGCTCGGTCAGGCTCTGCGCGCCCTGCGTCGCAGTGGCAAGTTCAGTGAGGAGGCGCTCGACACCCGGGTCGCCCAACTCGCCGGCGCCACCAGTGTGTCCGCGCTGCTGGTCCACCTGCGCGGCTTGATCACCCAACTGCGCACCGTCGGGCAGCCGTTGGACTACAACCACCTGATGGCCGACATCCAGGCCTGGCACCACACCGACCGGCGCCCGCAGGTCCGCCTCAAGTGGGCCATCGGCTACCAGACGTGGAAGGACCAGACACCCGCCGACTGACCGCAACTGCGACAACCCGCTGCCCAGGCGCACCCACCACCATCAGACCATCACCCTTCCAGGAGAAGCGCATGACCGACCACCTTTACATCGACGTGCACATCCTGCAGACCGTCCCGCCGGCCAACCTCAACCGCGACGACAATGGCAACCCCAAGGAGGCCTACTTCGGCGGCAAGCGCCGCTCCCGCGTCTCCTCCCAGGCCTGGAAGCGCGCCACCCGCATCCACTTCGCCGAGGGCCGCGACCCACAGGATCTCGCCACCCGCACCAAGCGGATCGCCGCCCAGCTCGCCAAGGGCATCGCCGAGCGCACCGGCATCGCGGCCGAGGACGCGCAGCGGATCGCCGACGCCCTGATCAAGGAGACTGGGATCTCCGTGGGCAAAAAGGAAGGCGACACCGCCTACCTCCTCTTCTACGGGCGCCGCCAGCTGGGCAGCATCATCGACCTCGTCGCCGAGAATGCCACCGGCCTCGCCGCCCTCGATGCCAAGGCCCTGGCTGAGGCCGCCAAGGCCCTGCCAGTCAAAGAGCAGCTGCAGACCGGCCACCCCGCCGACGTCGCGCTCTTCGGCCGCATGGTCGCCGACATCCCCAGCCTCAACGTCGACGCCGCCACCCAGGTCGCCCACGCCATCTCCACCCACGCCGCCGAACTCGAATTCGACTATTACACCGCCGTCGACGACGAGAACACCGCCGACGAGACCGGCGCCGGCATGATCGGCACCATCGGCTTCAACTCCGCCACCCTCTACCGCTACGCCACCGTCGGCCTGCACCAGCTGCGCGACAACCTCGGCGACGACAAGGCCGCCATCGACGCCGTCGACCTCTTCGTCGACTCCTTCGCCCGCTCCATGCCCACCGGCTACGGCAACTCCTTCGCCCACCGCACCCGCCCCAGCCTGGTCGCCGTCGTCGTCCGCGCCGACCAGCCCGTCAACCTCGTCTCCGCCTACGAGAACCCCGTCCCGGCGAGCCAGGGCATCGTCGCCGAGTCCGCGCGCCGCCTCGCCGCGGAGTTCACCACCGCCACCGAACAGTGGGGCGACACCCCGCTGTACGTCGGCATCTGCCACACCCTCGGCACCGACACCGACGAGACCGGGCAGCAGCTGGCGAAGGCATTCGGCACCAACCGCACCTTCACCGAACTGCGCGACGGCCTGCGTACCGCCCTCACCGAGCGGGTGAACGACAACTGATGCCCGCCGAGCCCACCCGCGCACCGGCCCCGGAGCAGGATCAGGCGGTCCTCGTCCTCCGCCTCGCCGCACCTCTCCAGTCCTGGGGCGAGCGCAGCGCCTTCAACCGCCGTGACACCCCGCCCCAGCCGACCAAGTCGGGTGTGGTCGGACTGCTCGCCGCCGCCGCAGGCCGCCCGCGGGAAGCGGACATCACCGACCTGGTCGGCCTACGCCTGGGCGTGCGCATCGACCAGCCGGGCACGCTGCTGCGCGACTACCACACCGTCAGCGACTACCGGAGCCGGCCGCTGCCGCAGGCCGGCGTCAACGCCAAGGGCCTGCAGAAGCCGACCTCCCCCGCCAAGGACACCCACGTCACCCACCGCTACTACCTCCAGGACGCGGTGTTCGTTGCCGCCGTCCAGGGCCCGGCCGCCCTCGTCACGACGCTCGCCGAGGCGATCCGCCGCCCCGCCTTCCCCCTCGCGCTCGGTCGGCGCTCCTGCGTCCCCACCCAGCCGATCACCCTCGGCGCGGTGCGCGGCGGCGCCCTGGAGGACGTCCTGGCCGAGGAGCCCTGGCAGGCGGGCGCCGCCGCCAAGAACGCCTATCTTCGTCGGGCCGAGCGCGCCCCGGAGCCGTTCTCCCCCCACCGGATCGACCTGGCCGCGACCTTCGATGATCCGTCGGGTGAGGACACTCTGCAGGACGTGCCCCGCTCCTTCGCACCCCGCGAACGCGGATTCTCCACCCGGCGGATCCGTCACACCTGGCTCGATGTCCCCACCGGCCTCCGCTCATCCGCCACGACCGCGCAGCCGGCTACGGAGGCCGGCGGCCACGACCCGTTCGCCCTGCTGGGCTGGTGACCCGATGACCTACCTCTCCCGCGTCCGCATCAACCCCCTGCGTGCCGCCAGCCGTAACCTGCTCGCCAACCCCCGCTCCCTGCACGGCGCTGTCCTGGCGGGCATCCCCGACACCGCCCCGGGCGACCGGATCCTGTGGCGACTGGACGCCGACCACCCGCGCCGCCCCATGCTGCTGGTCCTCACCCCCTCCAAGCCCGACTGGACCCACATCGTCGAACAGGCCGGATGGCCCGACGCCGAAGGCGAGCACTACGCGATCCGCGACTATAGCCCGCTGCTCGCCCAGCTCGCCGTCGGCCGCGAGTTCGCCTTCCGGCTCAAGGCCAGCCCCGTCCAGAACACCTCCAAGCCCGAGAAGGCGAGCGCGCACCACTCCAAGACCGCCGCCGAACTCCACCACCGCTCCTACCGGATGGCCCACCGCACCGCCGCCCAGCAACTCACCTGGTTCCTGGACCGCACCACCCGCTGGGGCTTCACCATCCCGGAGTCCCGAACGGACCGCCCCGCACCGGGTCTCGAACCGCACGCCGCCGATACCCCGGCCGAGGCGCAGACCGCACGGGAGGTGAGGATCACCGACCGCAGCCGCGTCACCTTCACCAAGCCCGGCACCCGTACCCCCGTCACCCTCACCACTGCCACCTTCGAAGGCCGCCTGCGCATCACCGACCCCGGCCTCCTGCAGGCCTCGCTCCTCGGCGGCATCGGCCCGTCCAAGGCCTACGGCTGCGGCCTGCTCACCTTCGCCCCACTGCCCGCCGGAGCCCGCTGACCGATGGCCGACATCTGGTGGAAAGCCCACCCCCACGACCTGCACCGCCTCTCCGACCGCGTCTCCAGCGTCTACGTCGAGCGCAGCCACATCGACCGCGACGAGAACGCCGTCGTCGTCATCAACAAACGCGAGACCGTCCGCGTCCCCGCCGCCATGGTCGCCGTCATGCTCCTCGGCCCCGGAACCCGCATCACCCACGGCGCCGTCAACCTGCTCGCCGACTCCGGCACCACCGTGTGCTGGGTCGGCGAGCAGGGCGTACGCATGTACGCCGCAGGGCTCGGCCCCAGCCGAGGCGCAGCCCTCCTCAACCGGCAGGCCTGGCTGGTGAGCCGGACCAAGGAACGCCTGGCCGTCGCACGGACGATGTACCGCATGCGGTTTCCCGGCGAGGACGTCAGCACCGCCACCATGCAGCAGCTGCGCGGCCGCGAAGGCGCCCGCATCCGCAAGCTCTACCAGGCGGAATCCCGCCGAACCGGCGTCCCATGGAACGGCCGCGTCTACAAGGCGGGCGACGCCTACGCCGCGGGTGACGACCTCAACCGCCTCCTGTCGGCGGCCAACGCCGCCCTCTACGGAATCTGTCACGCGGTCATCACCGGTCTGGGTGCGAGCCCCGGCCTCGGGTTCGTCCACACAGGCCTGGCGACCTCGTTCGTCCTCGACATCGCCGACCTCTACAAGGCCGAATACACCATCCCCCTCGCCTTCGACCTCGCCAAGCAAGGCCACACTGAGGAACGCGACGCCCGCCTCGGCCTGCGCGACCGCATCGCCCAAGACAAGTTGCTGGGCCGCATCGTCCACGACGTCAAGGCCCTCCTCAGCCCGGACGGCACCGACATGCCCGACGTCGAGGTCAACGAGCTCTGGGACGAACGAGTCGGCACCGTCCAAGGCGGCGTCAACTGGTCGGGCACTGAGGACACGCTAACGGTCTCTGTCTCGGACCCGGGAATGGGCGATGAACACCTGGCCATCATCGGCCCGGAGTTCACGCAGGACACGAGCAGCCCGTGACCGTCATCATCCTCATCGCAGCCCCCGAAGGCCTACGTGGGCACCTCACCCGCTGGATGGTCGAGGTCAACGCCGGCGTCTTCGTCGGCACCCCCAGCCGTCGCATCCGCGACCGTCTCTGGGACCTCCTCGCCACCCGCATCGGCGACGGCCAAGCCGTCCTCGTCGAACCCGCCACCAACGAACAAGGCTGGACTGTCCGTACAGCCGGAAAGGACCGCTGGAAGCCCGTCGACTTCGACGGACTGATTCTCTCAGCCCGCTCCCGCCGATAAACCCGCAGGTCACGAAGCGTCGGCCCCGCACGCGCGGGGGTTGCTCCCGGCCGCCTGACCCCCCTTGTCCCCCAGGTCAGTCGGCCCCGCACGCGCGGGGGTTGCTCCGCCGCAGGGCCCGCCCCCGGTGAGGGGGACGGGGTCGGCCCCGCACGCGCGGGGGTTGCTCCACGCAGGTTCGGCTACCGAACCCCTACCGACTGTCGGCCCCGCACGCGCGGGGGTTGCTCCGCGGGTTTCTCCACGATCCGGCTCCCCCGAATGTCGGCCCCGCACGCGCGGGGGTTGCTCCCGGCGCGGTAGGCCACGTTGGCGATCTGGGCGGTCGGCCCCGCACGCGCGGGGGTTGCTCCCCGATTGCGGCCCCGGCACCCAGTGCTCGGAGGTCGGCCCCGCACGCGCGGGGGTTGCTCGGGGGATGTTCCTTCGCCATCTCCCACTCCCTTGTCGGCCCCGCACGCGCGGGGGTTGCTCCTGAGAGAAGCGAAATCGAGGGTGGCACGGGTGGTCGGCCCCGCACGCGCGGGGGTTGCTCCCTCGCCGGTGCACTCGCCGAGCAGGGCAAGCGGTCGGCCCCGCACGCGCGGGGGTTGCTCCCGTCCATCCCGTCTCTATCCGGCCGCACTCCCGTCGGCCCCGCACGCGCGGGGGTTGCTCCGGTGGTCGAGATGGGGCGGGGTGCCGTCAGGGGTCGGCCCCGCACGCGCGGGGGTTGCTCCCCGTCCGACTGGTGGCAGATCTCCGACCCGGGGTCGGCCCCGCACGCGCGGGGGTTGCTCCCCTTGGTCCCCGTGCTCACGGCCGGCGGTCAGGTCGGCCCCGCACGCGCGGGGGTTGCTCCACCATCCGACTCCCGCGAATGGGCTCGCTCATGTCGGCCCCGCACGCGCGGGGGTTGCTCTCCAACGTCCTCACTCTCCGCTATCACCATCCGGTCGGCCCCGCACGCGCGGGGGTTGCTCGGCCGGCGACGTCGCCCCCGAGGCCGGCGACGAGTCGGCCCCGCACGCGCGGGGGTTGCTCCCCGGGCGAGTCGGTCGGCGACGCGCTGCGCCTGTCGGCCCCGCACGCGCGGGGGTTGCTCCGGCATGTACGCCGCCCAGATGGGCCGCGCCAGGTCGGCCCCGCACGCGCGGGGGTTGCTCCCGACGCTTGAATTCCTCCCACGGGACGAACTCGTCGGCCCCGCACGCGCGGGGGTTGCTCCCGCCCGGCGTAGTCGGCCTGTTCGGGCTGCACGTCGGCCCCGCACGCGCGGGGGTTGCTCCCTCGCACGCGCGCGACGCACGCGCGTGTATAGGTCGGCCCCGCACGCGCGGGGGTTGCTCCTCGACCGAGGACGTCCGGGTCTACTGCAACACGTCGGCCCCGCACGCGCGGGGGTTGCTCGTGTAGGGGGTGCCCGTGAAGGGGAGCAGGATGGTCGGCCCCGCACGCGCGGGGGTTGCTCCCCGCAGCGCGAGCCTCACGCCCGGCACCGTGCGTCGGCCCCGCACGCGCGGGGGTTGCTCCACGCCCTCCGCATCGCCGCTGTCCCCTGGGCGGTCGGCCCCGCACGCGCGGGGGTTGCTCCACGGTGACGATCACGGGCGGCAGGAAGTAGAGGTCGGCCCCGCACGCGCGGGGGTTGCTCCGATCCGGGGGCGCCGCCGAGCCTCAGCGCGCCGTCGGCCCCGCACGCGCGGGGGTTGCTCTTGGGGTGCGCTCCCCTGGTGAGACGTCCCCGGGTCGGCCCCGCACGCGCGGGGGTTGCTCCCAGTTCTGCGTGTTCACCGGCGCGTCGGGCACGTCGGCCCCGCACGCGCGGGGGTTGCTCATAGCCGGTATATCCTGCCGAATCAGTGAGTCCGTCGGCCCCGCACGCGCGGGGGTTGCTCCTCACCGATGCTGACGGTCGACCAGACCACGGAGTCGGCCCCGCACGCGCGGGGGTTGCTCCACACTGACCGCGTGGCTGCGCACCGCCGGCCTGTCGGCCCCGCACGCGCGGGGGTTGCTCGGCCACTTGAGACGGACGCTGCGGCGGCTGATCGTCGGCCCCGCACGCGCGGGGGTTGCTCTTCTCGCGGTACCGTCACCGGCCCAAGGTCAAGGTCGGCCCCGCACGCGCGGGGGTTGCTCCTTCCCCGGGTCCACCCAGACGAGTGCCGGCTGGTCGGCCCCGCACGCGCGGGGGTTGCTCCTGCCAGAAGTGGGTGCGCGCCGGCCGGGCCTCGTCGGCCCCGCACGCGCGGGGGTTGCTCGCCCTGGCCGTCCTCGTCTCCGGCCTGGTCGGCCCCGCACGCGCGGGGGTTGCTCTCTCTGGTACAAGTCGCAGCGCGCGCACAAGGCGTCGGCCCCGCACGCGCGGGGGTTGCTCCCCCGTCCGGAAGAACCGGCGGCTCTCTGCCTGGTCGGCCCCGCACGCGCGGGGGTTGCTCCCACCCGGAGGAATCCGTGACCGCCACCGACCGGTCGGCCCCGCACGCGCGGGGGTTGCTCCCTGCGCCTGGTCGAGGCGGCCCGCGCCCGGTCGTCGGCCCCGCACGCGCGGGGGTTGCTCCGTGACGGTTACCGGGTCGGTCACGGCCGACCGGTCGGCCCCGCACGCGCGGGGGTTGCTCCGCCGCCCGCCGTGACAAGCCGGTCGCCGACATGTCGGCCCCGCACGCGCGGGGGTGCTCCCAGCAGGACGAGGGGCCAGCCGCGGACCTCGCGTCGGCCCCGCACGCGCGGGGGTTGCTCCGTAGAGGAGCAGCATCGTGAACCTGAACCCGTGTCGGCCCCGCACGCGCGGGGGTTGCTCCGCCAACGTCGACCACCTGCTGATCGGCCCGGCCGTCGGCCCCGCACGCGCGGGGGTTGCTCCTGCTCGACCACCCACGCGCCGATCTGGGCATAGTCGGCCCCGCACGCGCGGGGGTTGCTCCTCGCCGCCCTCCTTCCGCGGCCCGGGCTGGAGGTCGGCCCCGCACGCGCGGGGGTTGCTCCCGCTACATCCGCGCTTACCAGGAAGGCGACACGTCGGCCCCGCACGCGCGGGGGTTGCTCCACCGCGTCGTTGCGGAAGGCGAGCACCTCGTTGTCGGCCCCGCACGCGCGGGGGTTGCTCCCGACCCCCTACCCCTACCCCTACCGAGGTGTGGTCGGCCCCGCACGCGCGGGGGTTGCTCCCGGATCCGCCGGTGCCACTGGAGCGGCCGGGCGTCGGCCCCGCACGCGCGGGGGTTGCTCCGCTGCCTGGCCGTCGCCGAGGTGCGGTGCGGCGTCGGCCCCGCACGCGCGGGGGTTGCTCGTGGTTCGACACCGGGAGCGCGGCGCCGGCCGGGTCGGCCCCGCACGCGCGGGGGTTGCTCGAGCTCTGTCCAGGGTGCGTTCCTCGGCCAACTGTCGGCCCCGCACGCGCGGGGGTTGCTCCTCCTCGCCCGCGTCTTCGACGACGTCGACACCGTCGGCCCCGCACGCGCGGGGGTTGCTCCGCGCAAGTCTCGCCACGAGGGAGGTCCACGCAGTCGGCCCCGCACGCGCGGGGGTTGCTCCGCCCCATGGACCTGTTCCGCGAGTTCGTGATGGTCGGCCCCGCACGCGCGGGGGTTGCTCCGGCGGCGCGCATGTGCAGGGCGGCCGCTGCCGGTCGGCCCCGCACGCGCGGGGGTTGCTCCCCGAAGACGACCGAGCCGTACAGGCTGCTGGAGTCGGCCCCGCACGCGCGGGGGTTGCTCCCGTGCGGTCCGTACGGGTGTGGGCCGTACGGCGTCGGCCCCGCACGCGCGGGGGTTGCTCTGCCGCCTGACCTGCGACGTTGTCGGTTCCAACGTCGGCCCCGCACGCGCGGGGGTTGCTCCTGCACCGGCCACTGCGAGCCGTCCCCCTGCTGGTCGGCCCCGCACGCGCGGGGGTTGCTCCGGCATTACTGGCTCCTGTTTCTCGGTGGGCGGGTCGGCCCCGCACGCGCGGGGGTTGCTCACATCTTCGGCACCCTGCGCGAACTCGGGTCGGCGTCGGCCCCGCACGCGCGGGGGTTGCTCCCGGGGTACCGTCTCGCTTCCCCCTCTCGGGAGGTCGGCCCCGCACGCGCGGGGGTTGCTCCCGGTGGCGGTGATCTCGCTGTGCCCGTGCTGGGTCGGCCCCGCACGCGCGGGGGTTGCTCCTCGGTTCCGGACCAGGGGTTGGTGGTGGTGCCGTCGGCCCCGCACGCGCGGGGGTTGCTCCACCGCCAAGGCTTCGTTCTTCGGCACGGGACAGTCGGCCCCGCACGCGCGGGGGTTGCTCGCCGCAGCAGGGCCGCAGGACTGACCTGCACCCGTCGGCCCCGCACGCGCGGGGGTTGCTCCACACGCGGGCGGTACGGTCCGTGGTTCAGCTGGTCGGCCCCGCACGCGCGGGGGTTGCTCCGGTGTCCTCGTCGTCCTCGACGCCCGGCCAGCGTCGGCCCCGCACGCGCGGGGGTTGCTCGTGAAGTCCGTCGGTCGACCCATCGGCCACACGGTCGGCCCCGCACGCGCGGGGGTTGCTCTGCGGATCAGGATTTCCCGGCGCCGTTCGTCGTGTCGGCCCCGCACGCGCGGGGGTTGCTCCGGGGACACGGACACCTGCATGGCGCTGTTCGAGTCGGCCCCGCACGCGCGGGGGTTGCTCCCCTTCGACGTGACCGTGATCGACGCCTCCCGCGTCGGCCCCGCACGCGCGGGGGTTGCTCCCACGATGTTCGCGTAGTACTCGGCGTTCGCCGGTCGGCCCCGCACGCGCGGGGGTTGCTCTACGCAGCTCAACAGCGCTTCTCAGGTCAAAGGAGTCGGCCCCGCACGCGCGGGGGTTGCTCCGAAGGGGAGGGGAAAGGGATGGCAGGGATTCCGTCGGCCCCGCACGCGCGGGGGTTGCTCCCGCCACTTCTCCCGCCCGAGGATGGCGCTGCAGTCGGCCCCGCACGCGCGGGGGTTGCTCCGAGATCGCTGAGGCCCGGCTGAGGCAGCGCCTGTCGGCCCCGCACGCGCGGGGGTTGCTCCAGAGCGTCGGCGCCCCTGCCCCGGGTCGGGTTGTCGGCCCCGCACGCGCGGGGGTTGCTCCTCCCGCTCCGCCGGGCTGGTGAGCGGGCTGTCGTCGGCCCCGCACGCGCGGGGGTTGCTCCTGGGGGCGGCGATGACCACCAGGACCGTGGCTGTCGGCCCCGCACGCGCGGGGGTTGCTCCCTCAAGCGCCGGACGAGAGCGAGAGCTGACCGGTCGGCCCCGCACGCGCGGGGGTTGCTCCCCGCCCGAGGCTGTCCAAGTGAGGACTCGGGAGTCGGCCCCACACGCGCGGGGGTTGCTCCAGCCGGCCCGTCCGGCGGGTACGCGGCCAGGAGTCGGCCCCGCACGCGCGGGGGTTGCTCCAAGGGGGTCGGGATGGTGCCGCTGGGCATCGTGTCGGCCCCGCACGCGCGGGGGGTTGCTCGTCAGACACCCACACCTCGGGGTTCCCGCCGTCGTCGGCCCCGCACGCGCGGGGGTTGCTCGCCGCAGCTAGCCAGCGCGCCAGCCTGCAGACGGTCGGCCCCGCACGCGCGGGGGTTGCTCCCTGGTGCTCGGCGCCCAGGCCGCCGTGCCGCCGTCGGCCCCGCACGCGCGGGGGTTGCTCCGGGTACCTGAAGATGACGCTCGCGTCCGTCGGGTCGGCCCCGCACGCGCGGGGGTTGCTCCCAGGCCGCGTACTGGCCGCTGGTCTGGGGCAAGTCGGGCCCGCACGCGCGGGGGTTGCTCCTTGACGTCGCGGATCTGCCACCGGGTCGACACGTCGGCCCCGCACGCGCGGGGGTTGCTCGGCCGGCGGATCCGCCTCCACCACTCGCGCCGCGTCGGCCCCGCACGCGCGGGGGTTGCTCCGCGAACGTGGCGTTCAACGAGGACGGGCCGGCGTCGGCCCCGCACGCGCGGGGGTTGCTCCTGGACGGTGTGCAGGGCCGGGGGAGTCTGCGAGTCGGCCCCGCACGCGCGGGGGTTGCTCCGGCCTGGAGGCACTGTGGGAGAGCGCGGTCACGTCGGCCCCGCACGCGCGGGGGTTGCTCGCCGGTGTTCTCCGCCGTTCCACGGGACATGGCGTCGGCCCCGCACGCGCGGGGATTGCTTCAGCCCCAGGGCCGGGTTTTGCGACGACGTCCAGTCGGCCCTGCACGCGCGGCGGCTGTCGACGACCTCGAGGTCTCTGACCCGGTCGCCGACTGCCAGCAGGACTGGGGCGGACAGTAATGATTGACGACGATCCGGGCTGACGAATCCGGTGAGACGGGTGCCCACTACCAGGCTTAAGCGGCGCGGCCAAAATCGGCGAGGCCGCGATGATTGCCACGGATCAGCCGAACAGAGGAGAAATCCGTGCCCGAGCAGTTCATGAGTGTCAAGCAGACGGCCGAGTATCTGAACATGTCTCTTGCCTGGGTCTATCGCGAGGCGCCCCGATTGGGTCTCTCCGCGTACAAGTTCGGAAATGGGAGGAATGCAAAGATTCAGTTCAAGGTGTCGGAGGTGCAGGCGTGGGTGAAGCAGCAGAACACGCCTGCACCCTGAGCATGTTGGTCAAGCGCTGAGAGGGCCCGCTCAACGGCGGGCCCTCTCAGCGCATTCAGGTGGCCAGGCCGAGATCGAGGAGTTGGGCGGCTCGGCTGATGGAGCCGGGCATGAGGTGGCGGTAGATCGTGAAGGTGACGTCGACGCTACGGTGGCCCATCCATTCCGCCACGTCGGTGATCGGTATGCCGGTGCTCAGGCAGTTCGACGCGAAGAAGTGGCGGAGCCCGTAGAGCACCATCCCTTCGGGGATGTCGACCTGGCCGGACTTCTTGATCTTCCGCCACTGACTGTCGATGACGTGGTGCGGAATGGCCTGGGTGATGTCCTTGGGATTGCGGAGGAGGTAGCCGTCCACGGTTCCGTACGTAGCGGCGTACTGCTCGATGGAGTGCTTGGTGCGGGCCGGCAGCGGAACGTCGCGGTACTCGCCGACCTTGCGGTGCTTCAGGCGGGCGTAGGCCTTGGAGGCCTGGTTGACCTGTTCGGTGACACGGTAAACGTTGTCGGCGACGATGTTGTTGATGTTGACTGCATACGCTTCGCCGTTGCGCAGACCACAGCCGCTCATGAGGTCGGTGACCAAGCGGAAGGCGTCGTCGCCTGCGGTCCGGATCTGCTGCAACTGGGCGACGGACGGGATCACCGCACGCTCCGGGTCGTACTGAGGTGCTTTGACCCCGTCGAGCGGGCTATCCTCATAGAGGCCGAGCCGGTGGGCGTCCAGCAGGATGGTCTTCAGGCTGATGAAGACGTTGATCTGGGTGGCCATGCCGATGCCGTTTCGCTCCATCGTCTGGATGAACGCTTCGACAACCTTGTGGTCGAACGTACCCATGCGGCGACTGCCGAAGGCGGGCAGGAGGTGGTTCCTCAGAAGGGAGTCGAGGTTCCGCAGCGACGTGGGGCTCAGGTCGCGTTGGCCCTTGAGCCACTCGGCGACATAGTCGGAGAAGCGCATCCCTCCGTACTTCTGGATGCGCTCGGCCTTGCGCTGGCTCTGGGGGGAGTTCTTCCACGCGTGGTAGACCTCGGCGAGACGGGTCTTGGCCTTGTCCTGGGTGGCGAAGCCGGACTCCTCCGTCTGGCGCCCCGCCGCGTTGCGGAACCTGATCTTGTACTCGTGCGGGCACTTGCTCCAGCGGGACTCGGGGTGCTCGCACTCCTTGAAGAAGCTGCCCATGCCGCGGGTGAGGCCTGTGGTTGCCACGGTGCTCGGAACCTCCGGGAGTCTTGCTGACCTTATGCTGACTCCGGATGGTCGATCATGCCCCTGAGCTGGGTGGAAACGTCAGTCTCGTGATATCTGGGCGAAGTACGGGTTGGTGTAGCTGGTGCCCTCGGTGGCCTTGACGTAGGCGAACCGGGCGCCGTTGGCCGCCGCGGTGGACCAGGCGACGTTGCCCTGGTAGCTGGCGACGTCCATTCCGGCGGTCTGGGTGACGGCGAGGGAGGCGGCGGGCGTCCCGCCGGGGCGGCCCTCGTGGGCGACGACGGTGGATCCGGCGAAGTCGCGGTCGGGGTGGAAGGCCGGACGGCCCTCGACGACGGGGGCGACGGAGGCGGCGGCGGCGGGGGCGAGAGGGGCGGGGTCGGCCGCGTAGGCGGGCGCGGTGACACCGGCGACCAGGGCGGTCGCGGCGGCCAGCGCTGCCAGGGCGGGCAGTCGGCGGCCGGCTCCTGGTCTGGTGGTACCGGTGGGGCGGGCGGAGCGGGAAGAGCGAAGCATGGACACTCCTCTGGTTCCGGTGCGGGTGGCCCAACTGGATTGCTACGGCCGCTAGTTGATCCGGCCGGAGGAGAAGGGTAGCCATGTGCCCGCCAATTGCGCCAGGTGTCTGCCGCCACACCGTGAACTCCGCGACCTGTGGCACCATGCCCGGAAGTCGACATTCTTCGAGGAGAGGACCAGCAGCATGTCCGACACCGCCACGGGGCCCGGCGCCGTACCCGCCGGGGAGCCCGCCTTCCGGGTCGCGACCCTCGCCGACGTCCCGGCGCTGGTCGAACTGGTCGAGTCCGCCTACCGGGGCGAGGCGAGCAAGGCCGGCTGGACCACCGAGGCGGACCTGCTGGACGGGCAGCGCACCGACGCGACGAGCGTCGCCGAGGCCGTCGAGGACCCGGACGGAGTGGTGCTGCTGGTCGAGCGCGACGGCGAACTGGTCGCCTGCTGCCAGCTGGAGCGGCGCTCCGACCGTGCCTACTTCGGCATGTTCTCGGTGCGCCCGACGCTGCAGGGCGGCGGGATCGGCCGGGTGGTGCTGGCCGAGGCGGAGCGGGTGGCCCGGGAGGAGTGGGGCGTCGGGCTGCTGGAGATGAAGGTGGTCGAGCAGCGCGGCGACCTGATCGCCTGGTACGAGCGGCGCGGGTTCCGCCGTACCGGCGAGTACAGCCCTTTCCCGTACGGGGACGAGCGCTTCGGCATCCCGCGCCGGCCGGACCTCCGGTTCGAGCTGTTGACCAAGGAGCTGAAGGGGGCCTGAAGGAGGCCCGAGGGGCCTGTCGCTGACCTGTGCCGAGCCCGCCCGACGACGAGGAGCTCGGCGTCGACGTCTTCTTCGTCGTCTCCGGCTTCCTGATCACCGGCCTGATCACCGGCCTGCTCACCGGCCGCGCGCTCGGGCCCGTGGGGCTCAGCCGTAGAACTGGTGGCAGAGGCGGGCCTGCTCCGAGCCGGCCGGCCAGCGGCCGATGCGTTCGGCCTGGTCGCAGATGTTGCCCGGGCCGAGGGAGGGCACCTTCTGGGCTCCGCCGTTCGGGGTCGGGCGGGTGCCGGGGCTGGGGTGCGGGGTGCGGCCGGACCTGGGCTGGGCGCCGGGGGAGGGATGCCGGCCCTCGGTGTGCCCCGGCCCGGCCTGGGCGGCCGCCGGGGTGGCCGGGTCCCCGCTCGGCGGGGTGGCCGAGTCCTCGCCACCCGCCGGAGTGCTCCCGGCGCTGCTGGGCGAGGGCAGCGGGGACGGCGCGGGCATGCCGTCCGTCAGCGGGTCCGACGGGGTGGCGGAGGGCGAGGCGTCCGGCATGCTCACCACCCGGACGTCGTCCCCCGAGCCCGGGCCGCACATCACCAGGACCGCCGCCAGCACGGCGAGCGTCCCGCCCGCCGCCACCGCCCACGCCTTCCGCGAACGGCGCGGCGGCTCCGGCGCCGGCGGCACCGGCGGGCCCACGCGCGGCGGGCCCGCCTGGGGCGGAATCGGGACCGGCGGCGGCTGCCAGGCGTTCGACGGCCACTGCCACTGTCCTCCGGTGGGCTGCCCAGTCATCTGATCGTCCTTCCAGCGCGCCCCCTCCGTACCTTTCCGTGCTCAACGAGCGCGCGGACTCCGGGACATGACCCGGAAGAGGGGTCTGGACGGGCGCGGATTGCCGCCGCGCCACATGCTGGGGGTCATGGAGACCAACAGCACGACCGCACACCTGGTCGAGGTGGCCGAGTTCCGCACCGACAGCCGCTACCGCCTCGTCCACTTCGAGGGGCACGGCTGGGAACCGCTCGCCCCCGAGGAGTTCGAGCCCCGGATCCACCAGCTCTTCCCCGACGTCGACCCGCGGGACCCGGTCAAGGTGCACTGGGCCGACCGGCCCTGGGAATGGCCGGCCTGGCACCCCGGTGAGGCCTGATCCACCGATCACCGCGCCGCCGTTCGCTACGCTTTCCGGGTGAGCGTGGATCACTTCTGGCGTCGCCTGCCGGGTCAGGCCGTGGACACCTGTTCGCCCGAGGAACTCGGCGAACTGGTGCCCCGGAGCCGCGACCGCCGGTACGACCGACTGGCCGCCGACGGACTCGCCCTCGGGGTGCGGCAGACCGCCGCCCTGATGGAGGTCGCGCTCACCGAGAACGGACTGCACCCCGACCCGGCCGCCCGGCTGCCCGTCTACGGCGGCGCCCGCCCCGGAACCGGGATGCTCGTGCTGCGCCCCGAACAGGTCGCCGCGGCCTCCACCTTCCTGCGCGGCTCGGCGCTCGGCGAACTCGTCCGCCAGCAGGACACCGTGCTCGCCCGGCGGGTCGCCCAACTCGACGCCGCGCCGCCCTGGTCGGAGACCTGGGCCGCCCGCGTCGTCCACGACCTGCGCGAACTGCGGGACTTCTTCGCGGGCGCGGCCGCGGCCGGGGACGCGGTGGTCGTCCGGGAGTCGGCGGGGGCGGTCCGATGAGCACCGCGGGGAGCACCGCGGGCGCCACGGGTGGTGCGGGTACCGCGAGCACCGCCGGTTACGGCGAGGCGGCGGAGCAGCTCGCCGTCCAGTACGAGAGCGTGGCCTTCACCGACGTCCACCGCTCGCGCCTGCACCTCTACCCGGCCGCGCCCGCCGCCGTCCTGGACGTCGGCGCCGGCACCGGACGCGACGCCGCCGCCCTGGCCGCCCTCGGCCACCGGGTGGTGGCCGTCGAACCGACCCCCGAACTACGGGCGGTGGGCCGACGGCTGCACCCGGACGCGGACATCCGGTGGGTCGCCGACGCGCTGCCCGAACTGCCCCGGCTGAGCGCCGAGGGCGAGCGCTTCGACCTCATCCTGCTCACGGCGGTGTGGATGCACCTCACCCCCGCCGAAGGCCCGACGGCCATGGACGCCCTCGCCCGCCTGCTCGCCCCCGGCGCCCGCCTCGCCCTCACCCTCCGCCACGGCCCCGTCCCACCCGGCCGCCGGATGTTCGACCTCCCGCCCGAGCACACCATCGCCCTGGCCCGGACCCGCGGCCTCCACCTGCTCCACCGCGGCGCCCGCCGCGACCTGCACGGCCGGGAGGGCGTCAGCTGGACGGAGCTGGTCCTCGGGCGCGAACACTGACCGGCTGCGAACACTGACCGGCGGCGGCACTGACCGGCGTACCCGGCAGGATGCGGGGACGCCGTCGGCGGTCGGGTGGCGGTTGTTCCCGGGATCGTGCCGGTCGCTACGATGCGCGGCGTGCTTCTCGCTGTTGACGTGCATTCGCATGCCTACCAAATCGGACAGTATTCGGCCGAGTGGGGCATACCCGCCCTGATCGCAGTCGTCATCGCCTGGTGGTGCACGCGCACCTGGCGCAATCCCCGCGCGCACACCCTGGAGGAAGCGCCCCGGATCGCGGCAGTGCGGAGGAGGCGTACGAACGTCAGCATCCTGGCCACCGCCGTCGCCGCCGGCGCCGTGGCGGCCGCGGTGGTCGTCGAGGTGGCCACGGACCGCGACTACGGCCCGGCGGCCGTGTCCGGACCGGCCGGGCGCACCGTCGAGGCTCCGGAAGAGGTCGCCGGCTACCACCTGATGACCGGCGAGGCCGCAGCCGCGCTGTCGGCCCGGATGCCGAGTGCGAGCCCCGATCACTACTGGTTCTACTCGTCCACACCGGGCGACACCCGGCCGAGCCTGATGCTCAGCGCCTCCACCACGGCGTGGAGTCCCCGGCTGGCCAAGGAGAAGGCCGCGCACTCGGTCTCCTGGGGCCTGTTCAACTTCTTCGCGGGCGCCCGGGTCGACGATCCCCAGGACGTCGATGCCGGTCCGCTGGGCGGGGCCATGCAGTGCGGGTACCGGGACGGAAAGGCGGCGGCGATGATCTGCCACTGGGACGACGCCTCGACGTCGGCCTCCGTCGCGGTCTTCGGCATGACGGACGTCCACCAGGCCGGGGCGATCGCCCTGCAGTTCCGCAACGCGGCGGAGCACTGATGGCCGGGCCCACGGCGAACCGCACGCCGGGCGGTCCGCCGCCCGGTCACCGGGCCGTCGAGAACCTGGTCGCGCGGTACGCCGAGCTGGTGGACGACGGGGACTTCGCGGGGGTGGGGGAGCTGTTCGCGGACGCCGTGTTCGTGGGCAGCGGCGCGCCGGTGCGCGGGCGGGAGGCGGTGGAGCGGATGCTCCGGGAGAGCGCGATCGTCTACGGCCCTGGTGGGCGATGTGAGCCGCCACCTGCGGCGGTCGGCCGGGCAGGGGTAGTACGGCGGCTGCGGGTCAGCAGCGCAGTTCGGGCGGGAAGCCCGTCCAGCGCAGGTCCTCGGGCAGGTGGCCCTGGTCGTTCAGCAGGAGGACGGACGAGGGGCGGCCGGGGGCGAAGCGCAGGACGGTGAGGGCCGCGTTGGCGGCGTTGAGGCCGAGCCAGCGCCACCTGGGGGCGTCCAGGGCGTGGCGGACCAGCCAGCCGACCAGGAAGGCGTGGGTGACGACCAGTTCGTGCCGCTCCTCGCCGCCCGGGACGGGCCCGGTGAACCGCTCGACGGCCCGGCGGGCCAGTTCCGGGCCCCGGGCGAGTTCCTCCGCCGAGGCGCCGGACAGGAAGTTCAGCAGGAACTCCGCGCTGTCGGTGGGCAGTTCGTCGGCCGAGGGCAGGTAGGGGACGTAGTCGTCGGCTTCCTCGCAGACCGACACCGCCGCCTCGCCCAGCTGCTCCCCGACCAGGCGGGCGGTCTCCACGGCCCGGGGGAGCGGCCCGTGGTGCACCGCCGTGATGGGGCGGTTCGCCAGGTGGCGGCCGAGCAGGACGGCCTGGCGGCGTCCGGCGGCGGTGAGGCCGCCGCCGTCCGGGCCGTCGGAGGAGGCCTCGCCGTGGCGGGCGAGGTAGAGGTAGCGGGTGGCGGTGTCGGGCATGCTGCGGGGCTCCTCGGCTCTTCGGTGATCTTCGGGCTCGATGCTCCTCAGCGACGCCCGCGGAGCCGCTTCCGGTTCCGGGTCAGCCGGCGTGGGCCTGGTCCAGCAGGGCGAGTTCCTTCGCCGTCAGCCGCACCGCGCCCGCGGCGATGTTGTCCTCCAGGTGCGCCACGTCGCCGGTGCCCGGGATGGCGAGGACGTGCGGACCGCGGTGGAGCGTCCAGGCGAGCCGGACCTGGGCGGTGCTGATCCCGCGGGCCCCGGCCACCGCCTCGACCTGGGTGGGTTCGGCTCCGCGGGCGCCGCCCTCCCGGCCGTCGCCCGCGATGGCGTAGAAGGGGACGAAGGCGATGCCCTGCTCGCCGCAGAGGCGCAGCAGTTCGTCCTGGGCGGGGGAGGCGCCGATGCCGTACGGGTTCTGCACGCAGGTGACCGGGGCGATGGTCTGGGCCTCGGCGAGCTGGTGGGGGTGGATGTTGGACAGCCCGAGCCGGCGGATCAGGCCGGCCTGCTGCAGTTCGACGAGCGCGCCGAAGCGTTCGGCGATCGAGTCGGTGCCGAGGATGCGCAGGTTGACCAGGTCGAGGTGGTCGCGGCCGAGTTGGCGCAGGTTCTCCTCGACCTGGGCGCGCAGTCCGGCCGGGGTGCGGGCGTGCTCGGTCCACCGGCCGTCGGGGCCGCGGGCGGGGCCGACCTTGGTGGCGATCACCAGGTCGTCCGCGTACGGGGCGAGGGCGCGGTTGATCAGCTCGTTGGCGGAGCGCAGCGGCGAGAAGTAGAACGCGGCGGTGTCGATGTGGTTGACGCCCAGTTCGACGGCGCGGCGCAGCACCCGCAGGGCCTGCTCGCGGTCGCGCGGCACGGCGTCGGGCATCAGCGCCGGGCCGGTCTGCGGCAGGCGCATCGCGCCGAAGCCGATCCGGTGGACGGCGCGGTCGCCGAGCTGCCAGGTGCCGGAGGCGGCAGCGGTCACGGTGGTCACGGTGGTGTCGGAGGTCATGCCGGTCATGATCGCTTCTGCACTAACCTGACCGCCATTGATTCGCGGATGTGCGAATCCATGCGAAGCCAACGGGACGGCCGGGGAGCGAGTGGTGGCGGAACTGCTGTTCACGGCGGGCGACCTGGCGCGGATGCGGTTCGCCGTCGCACCGATGTGGGAGGTCGGACCGAGCCTGCGCCTGCTGCGCTCGGGGCTCCCGCACGCCGTCCACGCGCCCTGGGCGGAGCAGGTGCGGCCCCGGCTGACGGCGCTGGGCCCGGCCTTCGGACTGCTCGCCGAACTCGTGCCGCCCACCGGCTACGTCCCGGACTTCATCAACCCGGCCCCGGCCGGGCCCGCGCCGACCCTCGCCGAGGAACTCGCCGCGATCCGGGCCACCCCCGCCGAGCAGGTCCGCCGCGACCTCGACCGGCTCGCGGCGGAACACGGCACGCTCGGCCCGAGACTGCGGGCCCTGCACGCCGACCCGGCGGCCGGGCTGCGACGGCTCGCCGAGGCGGTCGAGGCGTACTGGGAGCTGGCGCTCGCGCCGTACTGGGCGAGGATCCGCGCGGTGCTCGACGCGGACGTGCTGCACCGGGCCCGGCAGGCCGCCGAGCACGGCGCCGAGCGGGTGCTGAACGACCTGCACACCGAACTGCGGTGGGCGGGGGACACCCTGCGGCTGAGCCACCGCACCCGCCCGATGTCCCGCCGGACGGCCGGGCCGGGCCTGCTGCTGATCCCCTCCGCCTTCACCGGCCCCGCTCTGTACACCCTGGTCACCCCACCCGGACCGCCCCAACTCGCCTATCCGGCCCGGGGGACCGGCAACCTCTGGGCGACCGGGACGGCGCCCGGAACCGCGGCCCTCGCGGCCGTGCTCGGCCGCTCCCGCGCCCTGCTGCTCGCCGAACTCGCCGCGCCCGCCTCGACCACCGAACTCGCCCGCCGCACCGGGCTGTCGCCCTCGGCCGTCTCCCAGTACCTGACGGCGCTGCGCGACGCCCGCCTGGTCAGCGCCCACCGCGCGGGGCGCTCGGTGCTGTACGCCCGGACGGCCACGGCGGAGGCACTGCTGAACCCCGACGCCGGAACCGACGCCCGTTAGGCTGCCCGGCACGGAACCCGTGGAGCAGCCGCAGGGCCCGCTGACCGTCTTCGACGGAAGCCTCGTCCTCGACCCGGACGCCCGGACCGCCACCGTGGACGGCCGCGAGGTCGCGCTCACCCGCCAGGACGTCCGGGGCCTGCGCACCCTGATCGAGCTGGGCGAAGGGCTCCACGACGCACGGGACATCCTGCTGCACGGATGCCGGCGAGGCGGTGGAGGACATCGAGGCCTGCCTCAAGGGTGAGCCGATCCGCCGTCTGGGCTGACACCGGCGTCCGCGCCCCGGCGCCCGGTCGCATACTGACGGCATGACGAGCGGAGACGGCCGCGGCCACCGGGGGACGGGCCGGCGCGGGGTGCTGCGGGCGGGGGCGGCGGCGGTGCTGCTGGGGGCGGTGGGGTGTTCGAGCGGCAAGCCCGTTGGGGCGCTCTCCGGTTCGGGTACGACGACCCCGACCGGGATCGCGTCCCCATCCCTGACTGCGACGCCCACCGCGACCCCGACCCCGCTGCCCAACCCGCCGCTCTGGCAGCCCGGCCCCGGCGAGATCCAGCCCGACGTCAAGCGCCGCGCCGCCGAGCTGGTCGCCGCGCTCGGGGCCTGGCCTCCCGGCGGCCAGGGCGCGGAGGCGGCCCGGTCCCGGGTGGCGGCGCTCGGGCTGCCGACGGGCCTGGCGGACCAGGCCGGGCGGCTCGCCCCGGCGGCGGCCGAGGCGAGCCTGGAGGTGATCGACGCCCAGTACGGCGGGATCCTGGCCGATTCGGCCAGTGTGCTGGTGGTCTGCCGGCAGTGGACCCGGCAGTCGGACGGCTCGGTGACCCCGGGCGGGATCACCGTGGACGTCCGGCTGAGCCGGGCCGACCCGCGCTGGACGGTCACCGCACTGCACCCGGGCGACCCGGGCCCGGCCGCCGCCTCACCCGCCCCGGCGGTGGCGAAGGTGCTGGCCGAGCCGAGGATCGAGCTGCCGCCGGGGGCGGCGGACGACCTGCGCAGCGGGACGGTGCACGACACCGTCCTGACGGCGATGCTGCGGCTGGCCGGCCCGTACACGCTCTCGGTGAGCGTGGTGCGCAGCGGCCACCCGCTGGACGTCTTCGGGACGACCCGGCCCAGCGACCATCCGCTGGGCCGGGCCTTCGACGTCTGGCGGATCGACGGCCGGGCGGTGGTGGACCCGGCCACGCCCCGGCAGCTGATCGAGTCCTTCATGCGGGACGCGGCGGCGGCCGGTTCGTACAACGTGGGCGGGCCGGTGGCGATCGCGGGCGCCGGCAACCAGTTCTTCACCGACGACACCCACCACGACCACGTCCACATCGGGTTCAACAGCTAGCGTCACCGGGCTGGTTGACGCCGACGACCGGCGGCGCGGCGCGGGGCTGTCGGGGCTCCCGCCCGGGGGCTAGGCTCTCGGGGCATGGACGGATGGGTGGGGGCCTGGACCGGCGGGCGGGCGGCGGTGCACCTCGGCAACGTCGCGGACTTCAACGCGCAGTTCTTCGCCCCGGGCATGGACACGGAGCAGCGCGCGCGGCGGCTGCGGCAGGCCCACCACTACGCCTGCCTGGCCGTCGGATACAGCCCGGAACCGGCGGTGCTGGTGCTGCCCGCCGAGGTCGACCGGGAGTGGACCGACTGGCTGGCCCGGGAGTTGGCGTGGGGGCCGGTCGAGGTGCACAGCGGGGTGGCCCCCGGCCTGACCCTCGCCGAGGCGCTCGCCGCCCGGCCCGCCCTCGCCGCGCGGATCGCCGACTCCGGCCACCCGGTGGTCAGTTGGGGCCGTACCGCCGCGCAGGGCGAGGGGCCGGAGCTGGCCGCCGTCCGCCGCTACGAGTCCAAGGCCGCCGCGCACGGGCTGTTCGCCGCCCTGGCCGCCGAGCACCCCGGGATCGTCGTCCCCGCGCAGGAACGTCCGGAGAGCCGCCGGCGGGCGGCGAGGCGGCTGACCGTCCGCGCCGCCCGGGGTCTGACCACCGTACTGAAGAGCCCGCACGGCGTCGGCGGTTACGGCACCGTGGTGGTCGAGCCCGCCGAGCTGTTCGCCGCGGGCGGCGGGGGCGCCCTGCTGCGCCGCCTGGTCCGCTCGGAAGTCCTGCCTCGGCAGGGCGAGTTGCTGCTGGAGGAGTACGTCGACCCGGGCCCGACCGCCCGGCTGCGCGACCTCACCTACGACGCCGTGGTCGGCCCGGACGGCACCGTCCACCCCGTCGGCGCGGGTGCCATGGAGGTGGCCGGCACCCGCTACCAGGGCGTCACCGTCGGCCCCGGCGCCGTCCCCCGGGCCGCCGCCGAGACGGCCCGCCGGTTCGCCCTCGCGGTGGGGCAGCGGCTCGCCGCCGACGGCTACCGGGGCTGGTACGACGTCGACTTCGTCACCGACCGGCAGCGCCGGCTCGCCCCCACCGAGATCAACCTGCGGCTGACCGGCCCGGCCATCGCCTTCGTGCTGCGCGAACGCCTCGACCAGGTGCGCGGCCCGGGCCACCTGGTCCGCACCCTGGACGCGCTGCCGCTCGGCGCCCGGCTCGCCCCGGAGGCGCTGCACGACCACCTGGACCGGCTGCGCCCGCGCTGCGCCCGGCTCGGCGTCACCCTGCTGCCGCTGATACCGACGGCGGGCCGGGACCCGGAACCCGCCGTCGGTCTCGCCCTCGCCGGGCCGGACACCGAGGCACTGGACGCCGCCCAGGCCGTGGTCGAGGCGGCCAACCACGCCCTGGCCGGCATGTTCGAGGCGCTGCGCTGAGGCCCTACCTCCTCGCCTTCGGCCGGCTCAGCAGGAACACCACGACCACCACCGCGGCCAGCATCAGCGGGATGTTGAACACGTAGACCATGGTCGTCTCGCGCGGCCAGTCGGTGGCGGCCGTCAGCCGGTACAGGTTGTCCTGCGGCCACCAGGACGCGAGCAGCCAGAACACCGACAGGTACGTCAGCAGCGACAGCCTGAGCGAGCGGCCCTGCCGCAGCACCGCCGGGAGACCGAGGAGGAGGAAGGCCAGCCCGGCGCCGAAGGAGGCGGATTCGGCCCAGTAGAGCAGTCCGAACCAGAAGTGGTAGTCGGCGGGCACCCCGGAGAGGTCCGTCGAGCCGGGGTAGAAGTAGTCGGTGGTCCACCGGGCGAGGAAGGTGGCGGTCACCGTGACGAAGAGCGCGAAGCAGCCCACCCCGTCCCTGTCGGACGCCCCGGCCGGCCCCCCGGCCTTCCCGCCGCCCTTGCGGCTGCCACCCGCCTTGGCGGAGCGCGGCGCGGTGTGCCTGGGCGGGGCCGGCAGCGGCAGCGCGGCGCGGTCCAGCTTGCCGGCCCGGGTACGCGGCAGCTCCGGGACGGGGATGACGGCGGCGGGCGCGGAGAAGCCCTTGAGCCGCCCCGCCAGGTACTGGCTGAGCGACCACCCGTCCACACCGTCCGCCTGCGGAGCGGTCACCGCGTAGCCGACCATCAGCCGCTTCCCGGGGGTGGGCTCCACCTCGACCACGGCCGCCTCCCGCACCGCGGGGTGGGCGCGCAGCGCCCCCTCGGCCCGGGCCGCGGCCTTGACCCGGGTGGTCACGGTGGTCACCCGGGCCGACCCGAGCGGACCGACCACGGTCGCGGCCCGCCCGACGAACTCCAGCACGCCGTCCGCCCGCAGCAGCCCGAGGTCGCCGGTGAGCAGCACCCGCCCGTCCGGGTCGAAGCTCGCCCGGATGAAGCGCCGGGCGGTCTCCGCCGACCGGTTGAGGTAGCCGCGGGTCAGCCCGCCGCCCGCGACCGCGATCTCGCCCACCCGCCCGGGCGGCACCGGGGCGCCGGTCGGGCCGAGCACGTACACCCGGGTGCCGGGGAAGGGCCGGCCGATCAGCGACACCCGCTCCGCCCCCTCGGCGACGGCCGTGCCGCGCACGTCGAAGTAGGTGCTGTCGACGGTGGCCTCGGCCAGGCCGTAGACGTTGAGCACCCGGGTGAAGTCACCGAGCAGCCGCTGCAGGGCCACCTGCTCGTCCAGGTACCACTTCTCGGCGCCGACGGTGACCAGCCGCACCCCGGGCAGCCCGGTGCCGCCGGCCTCCAGCAGGGCGGTGAGGCGGCGGGCGGTGCGGACGTTCAGCTCCATGACCGTGATCCGCTCCTCCGCCACCAGGGCGGGCAGGGCGGCGAGATCGGCGGTGCGGTCCAGGGTGAGGTTGAACGGGGTCACCACCAGGGTGGCGCCGGTGCACAGCGCGCGGACCCAGTCGGCGGTGAAGACGTCGAACTCCAGGCTCGCGGTCTGCAGGATCCGGTCCCCGGCCGTCAGCCCGTACACCTCGCGCCAGCCCGCGTACGCGGCCAGCAGGTTGCGGTGCTCGACCAGGGCGCCGGTGGGCAGGCCGGTGGAGCCGGAGGTGTAGAACACGCAGGCCAGGTCGGCCGGCCCGACCTCGGGGCGCTCGAACTCCCCTTCCGGCGGGCCCGCTTCGGCCGGGTCGTCCAGGCAGACCAGCCGCGACCCGCCCGCGTCCGCCAGCCGCGCCCGGTGGCGCTGCTCGGTCAGCACCAGGTCCGGTGCCGCGTCGGCCAGCACGTGCCGCAGCAGCGCGTCGGGCGCGGTCGGCTCCAGCGGCACGAACGCGGCGCCCGCCTTGAGCACCGCGAGCACCGCCACGTACACCTCGGTGCCCCGGCCGAGCGCGACCGCGGCCCGGCCGCCCGGGAGCAGTCCGCGCCGGGCCAGTACGGCGGCCAGCCGGTCGGCCCGCGCGGCCAGCTCCCCGTAGCTCAGCTCCGACTCGCCGCAGCGCACCGCGACCGCCTCCGGGGCCCGGCGGGCCCGCCGCTCGACCAGCCCGTGCAGGCTCTCCGGCCGCTCCTCCTCCGCCACCATCACGCCTCCCCCTCGCTCCCCTCGGAAAGGCACAATCCTCCTCCCAACTCCCCTCGGGCAACAGGGTTCTGCGAGTCCACGCACCGGACGGCCGGACTCCGCCCGGGCCGACGGTTGTACGGTGCACACGGACGGTCCGTGCCGGCCGGTCGGTACGGCGCTCCCGTCCGTACCCTGCCCGGCGCCATGAATCGGAGTTCCCCCATGAGCCCGTCCTTCGACGGCCCGCTGCTGCGCACCCAGGACGTGGACGTCGTACGCGACGGCCGGCACCTGCTGCGCGGCATCACCCTGGAGATCCGGCCCGGCGAGCACTGGGCGCTGCTCGGCCCCAACGGGGCGGGCAAGTCCACCCTGCTCGCCCTGCTCGGCGCGGTCTCCCACCCCACCCGGGGCACGGTGGACGTGCTCGGCCGCCGGCTCGGCCGGGTGGACATCCGCGAGCTGCGCGCCCACCTCGGGCACGTCAACCCGCGCCACCCGCTGCGCTCGCCGCTGAGCGTGCGCGAGGTGGTGCTCACCGGGTCCACCAACACCATCGAGCCCGAGTGGCACCGCAAGCCCGCCCCCGAGGCGGTGGAGCGCGCCGAGCGGCTGATCGAGACGCTCGGCATGGGCGCGATGGCCGAGGCCCCGTGGACCACTCTCTCCCAGGGCGAGCGCGGCCGGGCGCTGATCGCCCGCGCGCTGATGCCCAGCCCCCGGCTGCTGCTGCTCGACGAACCCGCCACCGGGCTGGACCTGACCGCCCGCGAGCTGCTGCTGGACAGCCTGGACCTGCTGCGCCACCAGCACCCCGAGCTGGCCAGCGTGCTGGTCACCCACCACCTGGAGGAGCTGCCGGAGAGCACCACCCACGCCCTGCTGCTGCGCGGGGGCGAGTGCGTGGCGGCCGGGCCGGTGGACGAGGTGATGACCACCGAGCTGATCAGCGAGACCTTCGGCCACCCGATCCGGATCAGCCGTCACGAGGGCCGCTGGACGGCCCGGGCGGCCGCCCGCCGCGTGCCCGGGAGGTAACGGTTCGGGCCGGGCAGGGGGGCCGGGTATCGACGGTAAAGAGTTCTTACGTAAGGTATGCCTTAGCTAAAAAGGAGGCACCGGCCCGGCCGGCGCTTTACCCGGCCTTGGCACCCCCATGCCCTTTTCCGTTGGAGCTCCCATGCCCGCCCGCCGCCGTTCCACCGCAGCCGCCGTGCTCAGCCTCGCCGTGGCGACCGCAGCCCTGGCCGGCTGCGCATCGAAGAAGGACGACAAGGCGGGCGGCGCGGACGCGGTCAAGGTCAACGCCACCGACACCGCCTGCGAGGTCTCCACGACCAGCTTCCCGGCCGGCCACGTGGTGCTGGACATCAGCAACAAGGGCGCCAAGACCACCGAGGTCTACGTCTACGCCCCCGGCGACAAGATCGTCACCGAGCGGGAGAACATCGGCCCCGGCACCAAGGCCAGCATCAACGCCGAGATCAAGGCCGGCTCGTACGAGATCGCCTGCAAGCCCGGCATGGTCGGCGACGGCATCCGCCAGAAGATCACGGTGACCGGCGAGGGCGGCAGCACCGCCCCGGCCGACCCGCGCCTGGCCGCCGCCGTCGACTCCTACCGCAAGTACGCCCAGGAGCAGGCCGACGCCACCGTCCCGGCCGTCGAGGCCCTCGCCGCCGCGATCAAGGGCGGCGACCTGGAGAAGGCCAAGTCGCTGTACGCGCCCTCGCGCACCGGCTGGGAGCGCACCGAGCCGGTGGCCGAGAGCTTCGGGGACGTCGACCCCAAGACGGACACCCGCGAGGACAAGCTGGAGCAGGGCCAGGCGTGGACCGGCTGGCACCGGCTGGAGAAGGCGCTCTGGGCCGACGCGAAGACCGGGGACGACGAGAAGAAGCTCGCCGACCAGCTGGTCGCCGACCTCAAGGACTGGCAGAAGAAGATCCCCGAGGCGGAGATCACCGCGACCAGCATGGCCAACGGCGCCAAGGAGCTGCTGGACGAGGTCGCCACCAACAAGATCACCGGCGAGGAGGACCGCTACAGCCACACCGACCTCGCGGACTTCCAGGCCAACGTCGAGGGTGCCCAGAAGGCCTACGAGCTGCTGAAGCCGGTCGCCGCCGAGAAGGACCCGGAGCTCGCCAGGACGCTCGACTCCGAGTTCGCCGCCATCAACGCGCTGCTGGCCAAGTACAAGCAGGCCGACGGCACCTTCACCCCCTACGACAAGGTCACCGAGGCCGAGCGCAAGACCTTCTCCGACGCGGTGAACTCGCTGGGCGAGCCGCTGTCGAAGCTGGCCGCCGCCGTGGTCGTCAGGTAGGACCTCGACCAGATCCTCAAGCAGCCGGTCCCCGGCCGCAGTTCAGTAGTTCCGCAAGAGTGAGAAGGGCCCGCCCGCCGATGGACGCCGAGAACGAGCAGCAGGACGGCACCCCGGCCGCTGCCGCCACTGCCACCCCCGACCGGACCACGGTCAGCCGGCGCGCCGTCATCGGCTGGGCGGGCGCGGGCGTCGCCCTCGGCGCCGCCGCCGTCGGCTCGGTCACCGCGGCCGTCCGGCAGGACGACGCCCCGGCGCCGGCGGCGAACGCCGTGGTCGGCGGCGAGGTGCCCTTCTACGGCGAGCACCAGGCGGGCATCTCCACCCCGGTCCAGGACCGGCTGCACTTCGCGGCCTTCGACGTCTCCGAGAAGGCCACCCGGGAGTCCCTGGTCAAGCTCCTCAAGGAGTGGACCAAGGCGGCCGCCGCGATGACGGGCGGCCGCGAGGTCGGCACCGGCGCGGTCCCGGCCTCCGCCGAGGCCCCGCCGGACGACACCGGCGAGGCGCTCGGCCTGCCCGCCTCCCGGCTCACCCTGACCATCGGCTTCGGGCCGAGCCTGTTCGAGAAGTCCGGCCCGGACGGTCAACCTGTGGACCGCTTCGGCATCCGGGCCCAGCGCCCCGACGCCCTGATCGAACTGCCGAGCTTCAAGGGCGACAAGCTCGACCCGCTGCGCAGCGGCGGCGACCTGTGCGTCCAGGCCTGCGCCGACGACCCCCAGGTCGCGGTGCACGCGATCCGCAACCTGGCCCGGATCGGCATGGGCACCGTCAACATCCGCTGGTCCCAGCTGGGTTTCGGCAAGACCTCCTCGACCACCCCGGACGAGCAGACCCCGCGCAACCTGATGGGGTTCAAGGACGGCACCCACAACATCGCGGGCACCGACACCGCCAACCTGTCCGAGCACGTCTGGGCCGCCCCCGGCGACGGTCCGGAGTGGATGACCGGCGGCTCCTACCTGGTCGCCCGGCGGATCCGGATGCACATCGAGACCTGGGACCGCGCCTCGCTCAAGGACCAGGAGGACACCTTCGGCCGCACCAAGGGCGAGGGCGCCCCGTACGGCAAGGCCAAGGAGCACGACGCCCCCGACCTCAAGGCGATGCCCGCGACCTCGCACGTCGCCCTGGCCCACCCGGACGCCAACAACGGCCTGATGATCCTGCGCCGCGGCTTCTCCTTCACCGACGGCACCGACGGCCTCGGCCGCCTCGACGCCGGGCTGTTCTTCCTCGCCTACCAGCGCGACACCCGGAAGGCCTTCGTACCGCTGCAGCAGCGGCTCGCGGCCTCCGACAAGCTCAACGAGTACATCCAGCACGTCGGCTCCGCCCACTTCGCCTGCCCGGCGGGCGTGCGCAAGCCGGGGGAGTGGTGGGGCCAGGCCCTCTTCGGCTGAGGCCTGTCCACCCGCCCATCACCACGAGGAGTCAGCCGTGTTCGGCAACTACCTGATCGGCCTGCGCGAAGGCCTCGAAGCCAGCCTGGTCGTCTGCATCCTGATCGCCTACCTGGTCAAGACCGACCGCCGGGACAAGCTGCCGCCAGTGTGGCTCGGCGTCACCGCGGCCGTGGTGCTCTCCATGGCCTTCGGCGCGGTGCTGCAGTTCGGCTCCTCGCAGCTCACCTTCGAGGCGCAAGAGGCGCTCGGCGGCTCGCTGTCGATCGTCTCGGTCGGGCTGGTGACCTGGATGGTGTTCTGGATGCGGCGCACCGCCCGGCACCTGAAAAGCGAACTCCACGGCAAGCTGGACGCGGCGGTCGCGATGGGCACCACGGCCCTGGTGGTCACCTCCTTCCTGGCGGTCGGCCGTGAGGGCCTGGAGACCGCGCTGTTCATCTGGTCGGCCGTGCAGGCCACCGACGACGGCTGGAACCCGCTGATCGGCGCCGCGCTCGGCCTGCTGACCTCGATGGTGCTCGGCTGGCTGTTCTACCGGGGCGCGCTGAGGATCAACCTGGCGAAGTTCTTCACCTGGACCGGCGCGATGCTGGTCGTGGTCGCGGCCGGTGTGCTCGCCTACGGGGTGCACGACCTCCAGGAGGCCGGCTGGCTGCCCGGCCTGCACTCGCTGGCCTTCGACGTCTCCAGCACCGTCCCCAAGGACAGCTGGTACGGCACCCTGCTGAAGGGCGTGTTCAACTTCCAGCCGGACCCGACCGTGCTGCAGCTGGTGGTCTGGCTGGCCTACCTGCTGCCCACCCTGGCCGTCTTCTTCAACCTGTTCGGGACCAGGGCGAAGCCCGTCGCCGCCAAGTCGGCCGCCTGACCCGGCAGTTCGACCTCACTCCACCCGCCCCGCCCGGCCGTCGAAGGCCCGGCGGGGCGGTGTCGTTCCCGGTGGCGGGTGACCGTCCGTGAGCGCTGCTCCTCGTACGCACCACGCGGGATCGCCGGGTGGAGTGGCACCTCCGGCCTGCCGCGGTCATGCTGGGAGGCGGACGGCCTCGCTCGACCTGCGTACCTCGCACCACCCGCGTACTCACGGAGAGAACATGAACGTCCACAAACCCTCGCGCTCGTCCGTCATCGGCACCGGCACGCTCGCCGCCACCCTCCTGCTCACGGTGTGCGGCACTGCCGGAGCACAGACACCGCCGACGGCGGTTGACAAGGCCACCACCGCCACCGCGGTGGCGCCTCCCCGGTCGGCCCCTCCCCGCTGCACCGCCGACGACCTCGCCGCGACCGTACAGCTCCAGAACACCGGCTCCGCGAAGAACGCCGGCTCCGCGATGGTGATGCTGCAGAACAAGGGCAGCCGCACCTGCACCCTGCGGGGCTACCCGGGCTTCGCCGGACTGCTCGCCAACAACCGCTCGGACACGCTGGCTGTCAAGCGTGTGCCGCACCCCGGGCCGCCGATGCCGGTCACCCTCAAGCCGGGCGCGACCGCCTTCGCCGGTCTGAAGTGGGCCGCCTGCCAGAAGTCCGACAAGAACTGCCACGTGATCGCCGGGCTGCGGCTCACCCCGCCGGACGAGACCAGGCAGCTGACCGCCAAGGTGCTCGGCCTGGACGGCAAGCCCGTCACCCGGCTCACCGTGTCCGCCGCCGGTTTGACCACCGGCACCCTGCAACCCGTCAGCCAGGGCGTGGTGTTCCCCCCTGGGTCGTGACGCGCTCCCGCCCCGACGCGCCCCTGACGCCGGACCTCCTGACACGCCGGAGCCCCGAACGGTGAAGAACCGTCCGGGGCTCCGCCGACCCGGTTTCGTCTTTCGTCTTTCGTCATGAGTACGTCACAGCCGCAACCGGGCCGGCCGCGGACCACGTACCTCCCGGTGGAAGTTCCGCACCGATCACTCACCCATGGGGGGGACCATGACCGTCCGCAGGCCAGCCAGGCTCGTCGCCACCGGTGTGACCGCGCTCGCCGCCGCGCTGCTGCTGACCGCGTGCAACGACGACGCCGGGGCCGGGGCCCAGGCGGCACCGACGGTGACCGTCACCGGGGCTGCGCCCGCCCAGTCGGCCGGAGCGGGTACCACGGCCCCGGGCAAGGCGACCGGCAAGGCGGTCGTCCCGGGGACCGCGGCCACCGGTGCCACGGGCACCCCGGCGGCCGACACCCGGTGCAAGGCCGACGAACTCGCCGTCACCGTCCAGCTCCAGGACGTCGGTTCGGCCATGGTGATGATCACCGCGAAGGGCGGCCGCACCTGCACGTTGTTCGGTTACCCGGGGTACGGCGGACTGCGCGCCGACAACGGCGCGGACCCGCTGCCGGTCAAGCGGGCGGCATGGCCCGGCGCACCCACGGCGACCACCCTCAAGCCGCACACCACCGCCTTCGCCGGCCTGCAGTGGAACTCCTGCGACAAGGCCGACGCGAGCTGCCACGTGCTCACCGGTCTGCAGCTCACCCCGCCGGACGACACCAAGCAGGTGACCACCGAGGTGATCGGCCTCGACGGCAAGCCCGTCACCCAACTCCCGGTCTCGGCCCAGGGGTTGACGACCGGCAGCATCCAGCCCTCCAACCAGGGCGTGGTCTTCCCCCGGTCGTGAGGCGCGGAAGCCCCCCGGGGCGGTTCGACCGGAACCGCCCCCCGCCGCCGGTCACTCCACCGCGACGCCGAAGGCCGTCGCCAGCCCGGCCAGACCGTTCGTCACCGCCCGTGCGGAGGGCGCCAACTGCCAGCCGCCGTCCGCCCGCCGGAAGCTCCCGAGCAGCATCGCGGAGTCCGGGATGCCGCCGTTGGCGCCCGGCCACTTGGCCGGCCCGTCCGCGCCAGGACCGAACTCGGCGGCGACGGCCAGCCCGTACACGTGGCCGAGCGGCAGCGCGGGGGGCTCCTCCTCCTCGGTGGAGACCGCGAGCACCACCTCGTCGACCGCGGCCGGCAGCCGGTGCAGGTCCAGGCTCAGCCGGGCCGCCCGGACCGGCTCGCCCGGCACCGAGCGGGTGGGGTGCAGGCGCACGGCGCCGTCCGGGTCCTGCGGGTTGTTGAAGAACACGAAGTGCTCGTCGCTGAGCACCCGGCCGCCGGCGCACAGGAACGCGGTGACGTCCAGCTCCACCGGGTCCCCGCCGGCCGTACGGCTCTGCCAGCTGACCGTGACGCTGCTCTGCGGGGCGGCCGGCTCGGCCTCATCGGGCTTCGGCGCGGGCTCGGCGCCGCCCGGTCCGCCGCCGCCCGGTCCGCCGCCGAGCCGGCCGCGCAGGCCCTGCTCCGCCAGCAGCTCGACCAGCTCCGGCCCGCTCACCAGGGTCAGCGGCTTGCCCTCGATGTAGCTGTACGAGCCGCGGCCGAAGCCCGCCGTGGTGACCAGGATGCCCTTGATCGCGCCGTGGTGGCGGACGGTGGACTCCAGGTCCCGCACGGCCGTCGGCGGCACGGTCTTCTTGTAGCGCTTGGCCTGGATCACGATCTTGCCACCGGTCACCGGGTCCAGGTCCTCGGCCACCACGTCCACCCCGACGTCGCCGCTGCGGGCCGTGGTCATGACGCGGAAACCGCGCAGCCGGAACAACTCGGCGATCAGGTCCTCGAACTCCAGCGGATCCATCTCGAAGAGGTCCGGCTCGTCCTCGCCGAAATGCCCGGCCAGGTTCCCGCCCACCGACTCCGGCAGCCGGTCCGGCTTCACCTCGTCCAGCCGCTCGGGCCGCGCCGACAACCTGCCGCCCAGACCCTGGAAGCACTCCACCGGCGCCACCCGGTCCAGCGCCAGCCCGGAGAACTCGGCCCGGGTCGCGGTCAGCGTGGACAGGAAGCGCTCCGCCTCCCGGCCGGTCGCCGGGTCGATGCCCAGCACGAAGCCGTTCAGCACCACCGAGTCCAGCATCCCGTCCCGGTCCGCCCGGAACAGCTCCGCCGCCACCCGCAGCGCCGACTGGGCCAGCACCTCCCGGTACAGCGCCTTGCGCTCGGTCGCCGGACGGGCCACCTCGGCCTCGCGGTCGTCCGACTTCACGTACCGCACCCGGGTGGCCGCCGGCACCACGTCCGGACCGGGCAGCTCCCAGTTCACCACCAGCTGACGGCTCGACGCCTCCCAGGCCGCCACCAGCCGGTGCGGGAAGCCCTCCGGCCACGCCGCCGAGGCGTACAGACCGGCCGTGAAGTACTCCTGCACCGCCTCCGGGTCACCCGCCCGCAGCCGCCGCAGCAGCTCCTCGGTACCCGCCCCGCGCTGTTCCTCCTGGCGGCGGAAGCCCTCCACCCAGGCCAGGTACTCCTGGTGGTACGCGGCCAACCGGCGCTGCCGGTCCGCCTCCTGCGCCTGCGCGGCGTACCAGTCCTGCTCGAACCGGGCCCGGGCCTGGGCCACGTACTGCTCGTACTGCCGGCGCACCCCGGCGTTGCGGGCCTGCGCGGCGTCCGGCGGCGGCACGTGGTACGCGGCGGAGGTCTGGTCCGGCATCGGCACCGGCACACCCAGCGGCCCCGGATCGAACGGCGGCACCGGACGCGGCGCCAGCAGCGCCTGCGGCCCGAACGCCGGAGCGGCCAGCCCGGCCGCCAGCAGCCCGCGCAACTCCGCGACCCGGGCGTCCAGTTCGGCCGTCCGCCGGGCCGCCTCCGCCTCCCGCGACTGCTGGTACGCGCGCTGCGCCTCCCGCTCGTCGCGGGCGGCCGCCCGCTGCGCCTCGCGCTGTGCGCGCTCGTGCCGGCGCAGCTCCGCCGCCTCGGCACGCCACCGGGCCTCCTCCCGACGCTGCTGCTGCCGCTGCGCCTCCGCCCAGACCGTCAGCACCCCGCTGTTCCGCCGCCCCGCCACCAGCCACCCCTTCGCCCTCGCACCGACCAGGCCGGCCGCCGCCACCTCCCGGCGACAACCGCGCCCGCCACAATAGAACGTGGACGGCCCGCCGGGCCAAGCGCCCGCGACCTGCGGAAGCGGACGGACCCCGGGGCCCCTCCGGCACCTGGCGACCGGTCAGCGGATCACGCGCCGGGCTCAGTCCGGTACTTCGGCGTACCACCGCCAGTCGGTGCGCGCCGGACGGCCTGGGAGGGCGGTGCGACCGGTCGCCCAGAGCAGGGTGGGCCAGGGCGCGGCGTCGAGCGGGACATCGGGGAACAACCGGGCCAGGGTCCGGGCGCAGACCTCGGCGGGCGGCTCCCAGGACAGGCCGAGGCCCTGGGCGACGTCGTGGAGATGGACCAGGGTCTCGACCAGGCTCATGGCCACGAAACCGGTCGCATCGGCCAGACCCCACGGATGGTGGGCACGCACCTCCGGCGGCGACACCCGGGCCACGGCGACCATCAACCCGCCGCTCGCGTCCAGCACTTCGAGCAGCCCCGGCACCCCGCCGGCCGGGTCGGCGCGGACGAAGTTGTTCGGGGCGCCGAGGGAGCGGCGGGTCGCCAGGAAGGGCACGTACCGCTCGCGCGGCGGCCGCGCCGGGCCGAGCTGGGCGGCGTAGGCGAGGAGGTCGTCGGCGAGGTGCTCGACGGTCTCCCAGCAGCTCCAGCCGAGCGTGCCGGCGGGCCGCGACCAGTCCGCGTCCGCCGGAGCGGCGGCCAGGGCGTCGACGGCGAGGCGCAGGGTGCGGGCGAGGTCGTCCGGGGTCGGTGAGTCGATCATGGCCGGACGCTAGCAAGCGCCCGGGGCCGAGGGCCACGGCGCGTGCGGCGCAGGTCGTCGATCCAGGCCCCGGGGTTCTCCCACCGAACGAAGTGCCCGCCCCGCTCGTGGACGGTGACGTCGACGCGGCGGAACCAGGCGCCCTGCGGGCCGGACCTGAACGCCCGGACGCGCTCGTCGGCGGTGCGGACGCCGGGCGCGGTCCCGGGCCCTCGCACCCTCCGGGATGCGGGCGTTGTCGGTGGCAGCGGGTAGCCTCACCAGGGTCGTCGACCCACAGGGAGGGCTGCCCGTGACGATCCCCGCGCCCCAGCACCCGGAACGGCCGGCCGGCTGGATCTCCACCGGCCTGAGCTGGCACGACGGCCGGGCCCTGCTCGGCGCCGTGCGCGGCGACCGGGTGCACGAGCGCGCCGTCGCGCCGGGTACGGAGGTCGGCTGGCTGCTCGGCGGCCCACGCCGCTGCACCGGGGCCTGGCTGGCCGGGGCGACGGAGCGCACGCCCTGCCCGCACCACGCGGAGATCGCCCCGGGCGGCAGCGCCACCCAGTGCCCGGCCTGCCAGAGCGTGGACCGCGGCCTGGCCCTCGCCCGGGACCAGATCCTCGACGACGGGCGCACCTACCTGCTCTACCTCGCCTGGTTCGGCGAGGGCCTGCTGAAGGTCGGCCTGACCGCCGAGCAGCGCGGCGACAGCCGGCTGCTCGAACAGGGCGCACTGGCCTACGCGTTCACCGCGCGCGGCAGCCTGCCCGCGGTGCGCCGCGCCGAACTGACCGTCGCCGCCTCGGGGATGGCCCGCGAGCGCTACAAGTCCCGCCTGAAGACGGACCACTGGTGGTCCCACGGCGACGCCCGCCACCGCCGCACGCTGCTCACCGAGGCCCGCGCCCGGGCGCACCGGCTGCTCGACGGCCACGCCGTGGAACCGCTCGCCGACCGCCCGGTGGTGGACCACGTGGAGCGCTTCGGCCTGGCCCACGGCGCCCCCGAGACCTACCGGGAGATCGCCGGCCTGGCCCCCGGCGCGGTGATCGCCGGCACACTGCGCCCGCCGGTGGGCCGGCACCTCTTCCTCGACCAGCCGGACGGCTCCGGCCCGCTGCTGCTGGACACCCGGCGGCTCACCGGCTGGACGCTCACGCCCGTCACCGGCCGGCCCTCCGAGGGCCTGGTACTGGAGGAACGGGTCCGCCCGCCGGAGCCGGACACCCAGGAGGCGCTGTTCTGAGGCCCGGGCCGGCGCCCGTCAGCCGCTGATCAGGGCGAGCAGCTGGGTCACCAGGCCCAGTACGGGCGCGGCCGCCTCGCCGAGCTCCCGGGTCAGGCCGGCCAGCAGGTGGAGGGTGTTGCGCCGGCTGCGCCGCTCCTGGCCGGCCGGCTCCCGCAGCACCGGGAGGGTCTCCTCCAGGCTCTGCCGGTCCTCCGCGGGCACCCGCGCGTCCCGGGCCAGGTCGGCCACCGCGGCGGCCAGCTGGGCGAACAGCGCGGCGGCCTCGGGCGGCAGCGTCTGGTCGGCGACCGGCCCGTTGTTGTGCTGGACACCGACGTTGTGGTGGCCGCCGTGGATGGTGACGTTGTCGCCGAACTGGAACTGGGCTCCGTTGCCGCTCATTTGATGACTCCCGTGTTGCCCTGGCCGCCGTAGATGTTGACGTTGTCGCCGAACTGGTAGTGCCGCAGGTCCACCAGAACGTTGCTGACGAACTGCTGGAACTCGGTCTGCGGATTCTCGATCGCGTGGGTGATCCTGGCCTGGAGCTCGTACGCGTACTTCGGGTCCTTCCAGGCCAGCAGCGCGGTCGGCGGACCGGCCGTGTCGACGGTCAGCGCGTGCAGCCGGCGCTGGAGCAGCACGGGCAGGGTGGCGACCAGGAAGTAGGACACCACGAGGACGAGGGACACCGCCACGATCCAGCCCGTGCCGGAGCCGCTGCTCTCGCCGCGGCTCCCGAAGGCCGAGTGGGAGGAGTCGGCGAGGGCGGTGATCGCGGCCAGGACGAGCGCGATCCCCAGGACGGCCCCGGCGAACTTCAGGAGCCGTTTGATCGCGCCGAGCACATCCGGCACGATCACCGTGATGCTGACCCGCGCGACGGTCGCCAGCGGGTAGGCCGCCGGCCCGATCCAGAGGATGCGCCTGGTCACGGCCACCCGGGTGGCGGACGGGTCGTACGCGGGTCTCGGCGGCGGGACGGACGGAGCGGAGCCGGTCTGTCCCGCCTCCGGCGGCTCGGCCGGTCCGGCGGGTTCGGTCGGTTGCACGGGCGTTCCCCCAAGGCTGTCGAGCGAGCGACGACAATTAACCAGCACGCCCGTCCATGCGCACAAGCGATTTGTCGAAAGCCGCCTTTGACGGCCCGTCGGGTCGTCGGCCCGCCCCGGGGCTCAGCCCAGCCTGCCGCGCACCCCGCCCGGACCGGAGCGCGCCCGGCGGGACAGCGGGGGCCGGGACGGCCGGACGTCACCGCGCCCGACGGCGGCCGGTTCGGCCGCCTCGGCGGCGCGCCGGGCCAGGGCGGCGCGGGCGGCGGCCAGGGCGAGGCGGGCGAGCAGCGGGTCCTCCCGGAGGCCGGCCGTGCGCTTGGACGTCTGGCAGGGGGAGCACCAGACCGGCGAGGCCGGCCCGTCCGGGTACACCATGCCCTCCGGCGGGAGGTAGTGCCCGCCGCACTCGACGCATTCGAAGACCAGTCTCATCCGACGATCACCGTCCCGGATCCGTGGCACCGACCGCAGGGCGACCAGTAGTCGTGAACCCTGGGCACCATGCTCCCTTCCTCGTCCAGTTCGACCGTTGCCTCGGTCTTCTGGGTCCCCCCGGACCCGCCGCAACCGGAGCAGGACTGAACCTCGGGCATATGCCGTCCTTCCGTAGCGGAGCACCACCGTAGCGCGATTCTCCGTCGGGAAGCACCGCCGACGGCCATCCACCACCCGTTCGGGGCGCGCGAACTGCCTTCGCGCGCCCCGTACATCGGTGTCGGCCCTTCGCCTGAGCACCAGAGCGAGGGGCCGACCGATCAGGGGAAGTCTCAGCCGCGGGCGGCCCGCAGGAACTCCCGGTTCATCGCCGCGATGCTGGGCAGCGGGATGCCCTTGGGGCAGGCGGTGGCGCACTCGCCGGTGTTGGTGCAGCCGCCGAAGCCCTCGGCGTCCATCGCCGAGACCATGTTCCGCACCCGGGCGGCCCGTTCGGGCGCACCCTGGGGCAGCACGTTGAGGTGCACCACCTTGGCGGAGGTGAACAGCATCGCCGAGCCGTTCGGGCAGGCGGCTACGCAGGCGCCGCAGCCGATGCACTCGGCGTGCTCGAAGGCGGTGTCCGCGGCCTCCTTGGGGACGGGCGTGGCGTGCGCCTCGGGGGCGCTGCCGGTGGGTGCGGTGATGTAGCCGCCGGAGCCGATGATCCGGTCGAAGGCCGAGCGGTCCACCACCAGGTCCTTCACCACCGGGAAGGCCGCCGCCCGCCACGGTTCGACGTCGATGGTGTCGCCGTCCCGGAAGTGCCGCATGTGCAGCTGGCAGGTGGTGGTGCGTTCCGGGCCGTGCGCCTGGCCGTTGATGACCATGCCGCAGGCGCCGCAGATGCCCTCGCGGCAGTCGTGGTCGAAGGCGACCGGCTGGTCACCGCGGGTGATCAGCTCCTCGTTGAGGGTGTCCAGCATCTCCAGGAAGGACATGTCCGGACTGATGCCGCTGACCTGGTAGGTGGTCATCGAGCCGGGCGCGTCCGGGCCCGCCTGGCGCCAGATGCGCAGGGTGAGGTTCATGCGTAGCTCCGCTGGGTGGGGTGGACGTGCTCGAAGTCGAGGTGCTCGCGGTGGAGGACGGGGGCCTCGCCGGTGGCGGTGAACTCCCAGGCGGCGGCGTAGCTGAACTCCTCGTCGCGCCGGGCGGCCTCGCCGTCGGGGGTCTGGCTCTCGGTGCGGAAGTGGCCGCCGCAGGACTCGGCGCGGTGCAGCGCGTCCAGGCACATCAGCTCGGCCAGTTCGAAGTAGTCGACCAGCCGGTTGGCCTTCTCCAGCGACTGGTTGAGCTCCTGCCCGGTGCCGGGCACCTTGATCCGGCGCCAGAACTCCTCGCGCAGCTGCGGGATCCGCTCCAGCGCGCGCCTGAGCCCGGCCTCGTCGCGGGCCATCCCGCACTCGTCCCACAGCAGTTCGCCGAGTTCGCGGTGGAAGGAGTCCGGGGTGCGGTCGCCGTCCACGGAGAGGATCAGGTTGAGCCGGTCCTCGACCTCGGCCTCGACCTCGGTGAGCACCGGGTGGTCGGCGGGCACCGCGGCGACCGGGTTGCGGGCCAGGTAGTCGTTGAGGGTGGGCGGCAGCACGAAGTAGCCGTCGGCGAGGCCCTGCATCAGGGCGCTGGCACCGAGCCGGTTGGCGCCGTGGTCGGAGAAGTTGGCCTCGCCGATCGCGAACAGGCCGGGGACGCTGGTCTGCAGGTCGTAGTCGACCCAGAGCCCGCCCATCGTGTAGTGGATCGCCGGGTAGATCCGCATCGGCACCTGGTACGGGTCCTCGGCGGTGATCCGCTCGTACATCTCGAAGAGGTTGCCGTACTTGGCCTCGACGGCGTCCCGGCCCATCCGGCGGATCGCGTCGGCGAAGTCCAGGTACACGCCCTGACCGCCGGGGCCGACGCCGCGGCCCTCGTCGCAGACGTTCTTGGCGGCCCGGGAGGCGATGTCGCGGGGCACCAGGTTGCCGAAGGAGGGGTAGATCCGCTCCAGGTAGTAGTCCCGCTCCTCCTCCGGGATCCGCGCGGGCGGGCGGGTGTCGCCCTGGGCCTTGGGCACCCAGATCCGGCCGTCGTTGCGCAGCGACTCGCTCATCAGGGTGAGCTTGGACTGGTGGTCGCCGGAGCGCGGGATGCAGGTGGGGTGGATCTGGGTGAAGCAGGGGTTGGCGAAGTAGGCGCCGCGCCGGTGGGCCCGCCAGATCGCGGTGGCGTTGGAGTTCTTGGCGTTGGTGGAGAGGTAGAAGACGTTGCCGTAGCCGCCGGTGGCGAGGACGACGGCGTCCGCCGTGTAGCTGGTGATCTTCCCGGTGACCAGGTCGCGGGCGACGATGCCGCGGGCCCGGCCGTCGACCACCAGCAGGTCGAGCATCTCGGTGCGCGGGTGCATCTCCACGTTCCCGGCGGCGATCTGCCGGGAGAGCGCCTGGTAGGCGCCGAGCAGCAGCTGCTGGCCGGTCTGGCCGCGGGCGTAGAAGGTGCGGGAGACCTGGACGCCGCCGAAGGAGCGGGTGTCCAGCAGGCCGCCGTACTCGCGGGCGAAGGGCACGCCCTGGGCCACGCACTGGTCGATGATCTCCACCGAGACCTGGGCGAGCCGGTGCACGTTGGACTCGCGGGCGCGGAAGTCGCCGCCCTTGACGGTGTCGTAGAACAGCCGGCGGATCGAGTCGCCGTCGTTGCGGTAGTTCTTGGCCGCGTTGATGCCGCCCTGGGCCGCGATCGAGTGGGCGCGCCGCGGGGAGTCCTGGAAGCAGAACTGGACGACGTGGTAGCCCTGTTCGGCGAGGGTGGCGCCGGCCGCGCCGCCGGCCAGGCCGGTGCCGACCACGATCACGGTGTGCTTGCGCCGGTTCGCGGGGTTGACCAGCTTGGCGTCGAACCGCCGCTGGTCCCAGCGCTGTTCGATCGGCCCGGCGGGGGCCTTGGTGTCGGCGATCGGCTCGCCGAGGGTGTAGTCCAGGTAGCTCACTTCACGACTCCGGTCATCACGGCGACGGGGACGGACAGGAAGCCGGCTGTCAGCAGCAGCGCCACCCCGTTGGCGGTCAGCTTCAGCGCCCGGTCGCGGCGGGCGTTGTTGGCGCCGAGGGTCTGGGCGGCGCTCCAGAAGCCGTGCCGGATGTGGAGGCCGAGGGCCAGCATCGCGACGATGTAGATCACGTCGCTGTACCAGCGGCCGAAGGTGCCCACGACGTTCTGGTAGACGTGGCCGTGCTCGGCGACCGGGTTCACGGTGAGCGTGGTGAGGTCCAGGATGTGCCACACGACGAACAGGCCCAGGATCACCCCGCCCCAGCGCATGGTCCGGGTGGCGTAGCTGGCGCGGCGGCGCTGGTGCACGTACTTGCTCGGGCGGGCGGCGAGGTCCCGGCGGCTGAGCTGGTACGCGGACACCCCGTGCAGGACGACGGAGGCCAGCAGGACCAGGCGGGCGATCCACAGGAACCACTCGTGGCCCAGGAACGGCTGGCCGATGGTGCGCAGCCAGGCCGCGTAGCCGTTGATGTCGTCGGGGCCGAAGAACACCTTGAGGTTCCCCAGCATGTGCGCGACCAGGTACAGCAGCATGACCAGTCCGGTGACGGCCATGACCGCCTTCTTGCCGACGGTCGACCGCCACAGGGTCGCCAGGGTGGACGGATGCCGGCCCGTCCGAGTCGCGGTTGTCATGGCAGCAACGGTAGGGAAGCCCGCAAGGGTGCGTCCAAGACATGCTGCGGCTGGTGACGATAGGCGGAGCCTATCGAGGCGGCGTAGCCTGGCCGTGTGCAGCTCCAACAACTCCGCTACTTCCTGGCCGTCGCCGAGACCCGGCACTTCACCCGGGCCGCCGAGGCCGAGCACGTCGCCCAGCCCTCGCTCTCCCAGCAGATCCGGGCGCTGGAAAGGGAGTTGGGCGCCGAACTGTTCCACCGCACCCGGGGCAACATCGCCCTCACCGACGCCGGGGACGCCCTGCTGCCGCTGGCCCGGCGCATCCTCGCGGACACCGAGAGCGCCCGGCTGGCCGTCCAGGAGACGGTGCAGCTGCGCCGCGGCCGGGTGCGGCTCGGCGCGCCGCCGAGCCTGTGCACCAGCCTGGTGCCGGACGTGCTGAGGGTGTTCCGGGACCGCTACCCGGGCGTCGCACTGGCGGTGCGCGAGGGCGGCTCGCGGGACCTGGTGCGCTGGCTGGCGGCGGGCGAGCTGGACCTCGCGCTGGTCATCACGCCGCCCAGCGGGGAGGCCGCGCCCGCCCTCGCCGTCACCGAGCTGCTGCACGAGGAGCTGGTGCTGGTCTCGGCCGCCGGGCCCGCCCGGCGCCCGGTGCGGGTGGCGGAGCTGCGGGGGCGGCCGCTGGTGATGTTCCGGGAGGGCTACGACGTGCGCGAGGCCGCGCTGGCGGCCTGCCGGGCGGCCGGGTTCGAGCCGGAGTTCGCCGTCGAGGGCGGGGAGATGGACGCGGTGCTGGGCTTCGTCCGGGCCGGGCTCGGACCGGCGGTGGTGCCCGGCATGGTGGCGGCGCGCTCGGGCCTGTCCGTCACCCCGTTCGCCGGGCCGGGCCTGGGCCGCACCATCGCGGTCGCGCACGGCCACGAGGTGCCGCTCACCCGCGCCGCCGAGGCGCTGCACGACACTCTGCTGGCGCACCTTCGGGACGCCGCCGGGGAGGGCGAACTCCCGCCCGGCACACGGCTGTTGCTGTGAAAGGGCCGCCTCTCGGGGCGGCCCTTCCGGCAGCGGCGCGGGCGTCAGGCCGGCAGTACGGCCTCGATCGCGGCGATCAGCTCCGCCGACTCCGGCTCGACGCGCGGACGCAGGCGCGCGGCGACGGTGCCGTCCGGGGAGACCAGGAACTTCTCGAAGTTCCAGCTGACGTCCCCGGCCTGGCCCTCGGCGTCGGCGACCTCGGTCAGCTGCCGGTACAGCGGGTGCCGGTCGTCACCGTTGACGTCGATCTTCTCGAACAGCGGGAAGGTCACCCCGTAGGTGGTCGAGCAGAAGCTCTGGATCTCCTCGGCGCTGCCCGGCTCCTGCCCGGCGAACTGGTTGCACGGGAAGCCCAGCACGGTGAACCCGCGCCCGGCGTACCGCTTCTGGAGGTTCTCCAGGCCGGTGTACTGGGGGGTCAGGCCGCACTTGGAGGCGACGTTGACGATCAGCAGCGCCTTGCCCTTGTGGTCGGCCAGCGAGGTGGCCTCGCCGTCGAGGGTGCGCAGCGGAATGTCGTACAGGCTCACGGTGGTGGGTCCTTTCGGCAGGTTGGCGGCGGGTCGCGCCCGGGCACACGGTAGCGGCCCCGGACGGGTCAACCGTGCCGGCCCCGCCGGTGTTCCGGCGGGGCCGGCGGTGCCCCGCGGGCGCGGGGGCGTACGGAGCGGCTCGTACGCCCCCACTCCTTCACCGGCTCACAGGGCCAGCGGCTTGATGGCGGTCGGCGCGTGCTCGGGGAGGGTGGCCAGCTCCTCCCACTCGTTGACCTTGTCGATGTCGGCGGCGGCCATCGAGATGTTGGTGACCCGCTCCAGGATCGCCTCGACCACGACCGGGACGCGGAACTCGGCGGCCAGCTTCTTGGCCTCCTCGAAGGCCGGCAGCAGGCCCTCCGGCTCGGTGACCCGGATCGCCTTGCAGCCCAGGCCCTCGGCGACCTTGACGTGGTCCACGCCGTAGACGCCCAGCTCCGGCGCGTTGATGTTCTCGAACTCCAGCTTGACCTGGAAGTCGATGTCGAAGGTGCGCTGCGCCTGGCGGATCAGGCCCAGGTAGGAGTTGTTGACCAGCACGTGGACGTACGGGATCCGGTGCTGGGCGCCGACCGCCAGCTCCTCGATCATGAACTGGAAGTCGTAGTCGCCGGAGAGGGCGACGATCTGGCCCTCCGGGTCGGCGGTGGCGACGCCCAGTGCGGCCGGGATGGTCCAGCCCAGCGGGCCGGCCTGGCCGCAGTTGATCCAGTGCCGCGGCTTGTAGACGTGCAGCATCTGCGCGCCCGCGATCTGGGACAGGCCGATGGTGGTGACGTACCGGGTCTCCGGGCCGAAGGCCTTGTTCATCTCCTCGTACACGCGCTGCGGCTTGAGCGGCACGTTGTCGAAGTGGGTGCGGCGCTGGAGCTGGGCCTTGCGCTCCTGGGTGGAGGCGGCCCACTCGCTGCGGTCCTTGAGGGTGCCGGCGGCCCTGAGCTCCTTGGCGACCTGGACGAACAGCTCCAGGGCGGCCTTGGCGTCGGAGGCGATGCCGAGGTCGGGGGCGAAGATCTTGCCGATCTGGGTGGGCTCGACGTCCACGTGGACGAACTTGCGGCCCGCGGTGTAGACGTCCAGGCCGCCGGTGTGGCGGTTGGCCCAGCGGTTGCCGATGCCGAGGACGAAGTCGGAGGCGAGGAAGTTCTCGTTGCCGTAGCGGTGCGAGGTCTGCAGGCCGACCATGCCGGCGTTCAGCTGGTGGTCGTCCGGGACGATGCCCCAGCCCATCAGGGTCGGGATCACCGGGACGCCGGTCAGCTCGGCGAACTCCAGCAGCAGGTCGGAGGCGTCGGCGTTGATGACGCCGCCGCCGGCCACGATCAGCGGGCGCTCGGACTCCTGGAGCAGCGCGACGGCCTTCTCGATCTGGATCCGGTTGGCGGCCGGCTTGTAGACCGGCAGCGGCTGGTAGGCCTCCGGGTCGAAGTCGATCTCGGTCAGCTGGACGTCGATCGGCAGGTCGATCAGGACCGGGCCGGGGCGGCCGGAGCGCATCAGGTGGAAGGCCTGCTGGAACACGCCGGGGACCTGTGCGGCCTCCAGGACGGTGGTGGCGGCCTTGGTGACCGGCTTGGCGATCGAGGCGATGTCGACGGCCTGGAAGTCCTCCTTGTGGAGGCGGGCGACCGGGGCCTGGCCGGTGATGCACAGGATCGGGATGGAGTCGGCGATCGCCGAGTACAGGCCGGTGATCATGTCGGTGCCGGCCGGTCCCGAGGTGCCGATGCACACGCCGATGTTGCCGGCCTTGGCGCGGGTGTAGCCCTCGGCCATGTGGGAGGCGCCCTCGACGTGCCGGGCCAGGGTGTGCCGGATCCCGCCGGAGGCCTTGAGGGCGGCGTAGAAGGGGTTGATCGCGGCGCCCGGCACACCGAAGGCGACGTCGACGCCTTCCAGCTTGAGGATCTCCACGGCCGCGCGGGCGGCTGTCATACGGGGCATCGGTTCTCTCCTGCGTCGGCCCGCAGTGGGTCGGAGGGCTCATCTCCTGAATTCCACCATACGGAAGAAGGGTTTCTGTATGTGGAAACACGGTAGGGTCGGGTCCGGCGGGGAGTCAAGGGGCACTTCAACAGAATGTGGAAGGCCCGACGATGCGCTGCCGCGTGGCCGGACTCGCACACCAGAACCGCGTTCGCGCTGGTGTGCCAGGGGAAGCGGAGCCTCCGGGCCGGAAAGCGCAGCCACCGTGCAGTGCCCGTGAAGGGACGGTGCCTGAGGTCGGCCCGGCTCGCCGGGCTGGGTACCGTCGGTGCCACGCCGGGCCCATGGCGTCCGACGGGGGCCGCGGCGGGGGACGCGGGAGCGCCGGAACGGGGGACACCGTCGGCGGGCCCGCCCAGGAGAGCCCGACCGCAGCGCACCCGGATCGCACTGCGCACCTGGATCGCGCCGAACCGCACCGCACCGCACCGACCCGACACCCGCCGACCGCCCGGACCCGCGGCCGTACCGCTGTCGCCCGTCCGGCGCCCGCCGCGGTCCTCCCCCTCGGCCCCACCTCCCCCCTCGGCCCCACCTCGTGCCCGTCCCGCAACGGCGCGCCCGCAGCGGCGGGCGCACGGAAGGAACGCCGCCATGCGCCGCACCCCTGCCCGATCCCCGCTCGCCGTGCTGCGCGCCGTCCCCTGGCGGCACGACCTGCCCGCCTCGCTGGTGGTGTTCCTGGTCGCTCTCCCGCTCTGCGTGGGAGTGGCCGTCGCCTCCGGCGTCCCGGCCGAACTGGGGCTGGTCACCGGCATCGTCGGCGGCCTGGTCGTCGGTCTGCTGCCCGGCAGCAGCCTCCAGGTCAGCGGGCCCGCCGCCGGACTGACCGTGCTGGTCGCCGACGCCGTCCAGCAGTTCGGCGTCGCCGCGCTCGGCCCGCTGGTGCTCGCCAGCGGCCTGCTCCAGCTCGCGATGGGCGCGCTGCGGCTCGGCCGCTGGTTCCGCGCGATGTCCGCCTCGGTGGTGCACGGCATGCTGGCCGGCATCGGGCTGACCCTGGTGTCCGGCCAGCTGTACGCGCTCGCCGACCGCCGCGCCCCCGGCACCGGCCCGCAGAAGCTCGCCGGACTGCCCGCCCTGCTGACCGACGTGGCCACCGCCGCCGCCAACCCCGGCGCGGTCGCCCTCGGCCTGGGCACCCTGCTGCTGCTCGTCGCCTGGAAGCACCTGCCCGGCCGCGCGGCCCGGGCCGTCCCCGCTCCGCTGGCCGCCGTCGGCCTGGCCGCCGCCGTCACCGCCGCGGCCGACCTGCCGGTGGCCCGGGTCCGGGTCTCCGACCTGCTCGACGTCGTCCACCTGCCCGGGCCCGCCGCGCTCGGCGACCTGGCCGGAGCGGCCGGATTCGGGACGGTCGTCGCCTTCACCCTGATCGCCTCCGCCGAGACGCTGTTCAGTGCCGCCGCCGTCGACCGGATGCACCACGGACCGCGCACCGACTACGACCGCGAACTCACCGCCCAGGGCCTCGGCAACACCGTCTGCGGACTGCTCGGCGCCCTGCCGATGACCGCCGTGATCGTGCGCAGCGCCGCCAACGTCCAGGCCGGTGCCCGCACCAGGGCCTCGCGCTTCCTGCACGGGCTGTGGCTGTTGCTGTTCACCGCCCTGCTGCCCGGCGTGCTCGGGCTGGTCCCGCTCACCGCGCTGGCCGCCGTCCTGGTGCACGCCGGGGCCAAGCTGGTGCCGCTGCGCCGGATCGTCGCGCTGTGCCGGGGGCACCGGGGCGAGGCGCTGGTGCTCGGGGTGACGGCGGTTGCGATCGTCGCCACCGACCTGTTCGAGGGGGTGCTGATCGGCGTCGGCCTGGCGGTGGCCAAGTCCGCCTGGCAGACCTCCCACCTGCAGAGCTCCGTCGAGGAGGTGGTGCTGACGGACGGACGGCCGCTGCACCGGGTGCGGCTGAGCGGCAATGCCACCTTCCTGCGGTTGCCCCGGCTGCTGGACACCCTGGAGCGGCTGCCCGGCGACCGGCCGGTGGAACTGGACTGGTCCGGGCTGCGCCACCTGGACCACGCCTGCACCCTGGCCCTCACCTCCTGGGCCGACCAGCACCGGGCCCGCGCCAGCGCCCCGCTGGCCGTCGACCCGCCGCTGCCGACGGTCGTCTGACGGCGGGTCGGGGAGCCGGCGGGGCGCTCAGGACCGGCGGACCTGTGCCGGCGCGGCGTGCCGGGCTCGAACGGAGGGCTGTCCGGCTGGGGGACCCTAACCTGGTCGCGGTCCGGAGTGGTCCGGGCCGCGACCAGTGCCGTCGGGCGACAAGGAGCGCAGAACCGTGATCGCAGCTTTTTCGGTGACCCCGCTGGGGATCGGCGAGGACGTGGGGGAGGCGGTGGCAGCGGCCGTCCGGGTGGTCCGGGCCAGCGGGCTGCCGAACCGCACGGACGCGATGTTCACCAGCGTCGAGGGGGAGTGGGACGAGGTGATGCCGGTGATCAGGGCGGCGATCGAGGCGGTGAAGGCGCACAGCAACCGGGTGAGCACGGTCATCAAGATCGACGACCGGGCCGGGGTCACCGACGGCCTCACCGCCAAGGTCGCCTCGGTCGAGCGGCACCTCGCGAACGGCTGAGCGCCTCAGCCGGCGGTGGGCCGTGCGGTGGTCGCCTCGACCGGGTCGGGCACCGCCTGCGGCTGACGGGTGCTCAGCAGCCGGTCCAGCGAGTAGGGGCCGGAGCCGAGGACCGCGATGGCCAGGAAGGCCCAGCAGAACATCACCGAGGGCTCGCCCCCGTTCTGCAGCGGCAGCAGCGCGTGCTCCTGGTGGACGGTGAAGTAGGCGTACGCCATCGAGCCGGAGCACAGCAGGGCGGCGTACCTGGTGCCGACTCCGAGGAGCACCAGGGCGCCGCCGACCAGTTGGATCAGTGCGGCCCACCAGCCCGGCCACTGGCCGAGCGGGAGGCTGCCGCCGCCCTTGGCGCCGCCGAGGACGCCGAAGACCGAGGCGGCGCCGTGGCAGGCGAAGAGCAGGCCGACGACGACCCGAAAGGCCGTCAGCACGAGGGGACGGGCGGCCTCGACAGCCTGTCCGGGGGTTGCGTGGACGCGTGCGGGCATACCGGGGAACCTCCTGTGGGGGAGGAGGGACGGGGCGGTAAGGGTAGCCTTGGTCTAGTCCACTTGGCAATGCCCCGTCAGATAACGGTCAGGACCGGTCCCCACTCTTTCTTGACCGATCGATCTCGAAAGAGCTAGCGTTCGCATTATGGCGCGAACGAAGGAATTCGATCCCGACGCGGCGCTCCAGGCAGCCCTCGAATTGTTCTGGCGCCGCGGCTACGAGGCCACCTCGATGGCCGACCTGGTCGAGGGCCTCGGCATCGCGCGGGCCAGCATCTACGCCACCTTCGGCAGCAAGCACGAGCTCTACCTGCGTGCGCTGGAGCGCTACAACGAGCAGCACGACCCGGGCCTGCTGGCCGAGCTGTCCCAGCCCGGGCCGGTGCTGCCGGCCGTCCGCGCCCTGGTGCGCCGGTACGCGGGCGCGGGGGGCGAGGACCGCAAGCGCGGCTGCTTCATCACCAACACGGCCGTCGAACTCGCCCCGCACGACGAGGCGGCGGCCCGCCGGGTGGAGGTCAGCTACGACCACCTGGAGACGGCGCTGACCGCCGCCCTGCTGCGCGCCGAGGCCCAGGGCGAACTGCCCGCCGGGCGGGAGCCGCGGGCACTGGCCCGGATGCTGGTGGTGCTGCTGCAGGGGATCCGGGTGGTGGGCAAGACCGCCGAGGGCGAGGCCCGGGTGCGGGACGCCGCCGAGCAGGCGCTGACACTGCTGGACTGAGCTCCGGCCGGCCCGGCCGGAGCCGTCTGCCGTCCTTATTCTGGACCGAACGGTCTTGAAAGTTTGACAGGGGGGAATTCCCTGATCCACCCCTGGACACACCACTCGAATCAAAGGAGTTCAGCTCATGAGCACGCGTTTCGCCGACAGGTCCGTCCTGGTCACCGGCGGCGGCAGCGGCATCGGGCGGGGCATCGCGCTCGCCTTCGCCCGGGAGGGCGCCCGGGTCGCGGTCGCCGGGCGCGGCGCCGGCCCGCTGGCCGAGACCGTCGCGCTGATCGAGCAGGCCGGCGGCGAGGCGGTCGCACTGACCGGCGACGTGACCAACGGTGCGGACGCCGCCCGGCTGGTCCGGGAGACCGTCGAGCGGCTCGGCGGTCTGGACGTCGCCGTCAACAACGCAGGGGTGTTCGGCGCGGCCGGCCCGGTCGCCGAGATCGACGAGGACGAGTTCCGGCGGGTCGTCGAGATCAACGTGACCGGCACCCTGCTGGCGATGAAGCACCAGATCGGCCACATGCGGGCGCACGGCGGCGGCGCGATCGTCAACGTCTCGTCCAACCTGGGCGTCCACCGGCGGCTGGAGGGCGTCGGCGCCTACGCCGTCAGCAAGGCCGCGGTCACCGCGCTCACCCGCGCCGCCGCCCGCGACCACATCGGTGAGGGTGTGCGGATCAACACCGTCAGCCCGGGACCGGTGGACACCCCGATGTCGTCCCGGCCCGGCGAGAGCGACGCGGACAAGAGCGACCGGATGAAGTCCGAGGTGCCGGTCGGCCGTCCCGGCGCGGTCGCGGAGATCGCCGCCGCCGTGCTGTATCTGGCCTCGCCGGAGGCGGGCTACACCGTCGGCGCGGACCTGGTGCTGGACGGCGGCGTCACCGCCTGACCGGCCCGGCTCAGCCGTTCAACCAGTCACCGGGCACGGCCTCGTGGAGCGCGTCGAGCGCCTCAGGGGTCCGTGCCCGGACCGAGAACCAGGCGTCCCCGACCGCCACGACCAGGACGTCCGGACCCCCGTACCAGCGCAACTCCCGACCCAGCGCGGGCAACTCCACGAAGTCGTCGGGGAGTTCACCCTCCGATTCGAGGAAGTCGGACAACTCGTCGTCCTCCAGCAGCTTCTCGCTCATCGCCATCACCGCCGCCGCCGTCGAGAAGCGCTCCTCCCAGGGCTCCCAGCGCTCCTGCGACTTGTCCGCGAGATCCGGCCGGGCCACCGTCGGCGGGTCCTCCTGCGCCAGGTCGTCCAGCAGCACGCCCCAGTGGGCGCAGCCCTGGTTCTCCGCGCGGTACACCAGCGCGCCGTCGAGCACATGGAGCTCGTCCGGCGTCAGCAACACGTCCTGGGAGCTGGTGAGATCGGCCCGGCGCCCGAACAGCCGGTACGCCTCCCGCAGCGCCACCGGCAGCCGCAGCCCGAGCCGCTGCTCGGCCGCGTCCAGTTCGGCGTCGGTGAAGCCGTCCTGAGGGGTCAGCGGCGCGCCCCAGTACGCGGCGAAGCCCCGGACGAGGGCCCAGGCGGCTTCACGGCCGCCGCGCAGGGTCTCGGCCATCGCGGCCGGCATGTCGAAATCCGTGTCGTTCACCCGCGCACCGTACGACACCGCGCTGACAGGGCCCCCGGGCCCGAACCCTCGTCAGCGCACGACCGGCCGAATCTGACGCGAACGCGTAATCCCGAGGACACCGGTTGATCACTGCGGGGTTCCCGCGCCGTCGTTCGGGCAGGACACGGTTTCGGCCGGAACCGACACGAAAGGCGGACGCGCGACAGATGCCGACCGCACCGCACACCGCACGCAGGAGCCGCTGGGGCGAGCACGGGCTCGCCTGGGCCTTCCTGCTGCCCTCCCTGGTGGTCTTCGCCCTGTTCATCGGCTATCCGCTGGGGCGAACGATCTACCTGAGCGGACACGCCAACGACCTCTTCGGCGCGCCCTCCCGCTACGTCGGGGCGAAGCACTACAGCGACCTGCTGGCCTCCGCCGACTTCGGCCGGACGCTGGTCACCACGGGGCTGTTCACCCTGCTCACGGTGGTGCCCGGGGTGCTCGGCGCGCTGGTGCTGGTGCTGCTGCTGGAGAACCGGATCCGGGGCGTACGGCTGCTGCGCTCCGCCTTCGCGCTGCCCTTCGCCTTCTCGGTGGCCAGCGCCTCGGTGGTGTTCGCGGTGTTCTTCAACCCCGCCAGCGGGGTGCTCAACGGCCTGCTGTCGCAGGTCGGCCTCGGTCCGGTCGGCTGGCTCACCGACTCCCGGTACGCGCTGGTCTCGGTGGCCCTGACCACGGTGTGGATGAACCTCGGCTACAACGTGCTGGTGCTCTCGGCGGGCATCGGGTCGATCCCCGGCGAGATCGCCGAGGCGGCCCGCATCGACGGCGCCTCCGGGCTGCGGCTGGCCCGCTCGATCACCGTCCCGATGCTCGGCCCGAACCTGTTCTTCCTGACGGTGGTCTCCACCGTCCACGCGCTGCAGAGTTTCGGCCAGATCCACATCCTCACCAAGGGCGGCCCGGACGGTTCCACCCGGACCCTCGTCTACTCGGTCTACGAGAAGGCCTTCGCCTACAACTCCAGCGACTTCGGCACGGCGAGCGCCCAGGCCGTGGTGCTGCTGGTGGTCGTCCTCGCCTGCACGGCCGTCCAGTTCGGCGTCCTGGAGCGGAAGGTGCACTACGCATGACCACGATCGTCAGTGAGAGCGGGACCGGGACCGACGCGGCCCGCCCGCGCCCCCGCCCCCGGCTGCTCGCCGGGCGCTCCCCGCGCGACCTGCTGGGCCGCGCCGCCGTGTACCTGCTGCTGGCCGCCGCCCTGGTCACCGTGGCCTTCCCGGTGTACTACGCGATCGCCGGCGCCTTCATGGGCCCGTCCGAACTCTCCTCCAACCCACCGGCGTTGGTGCCGCACTCGGTCACCGGACGGAACTTCTCCGGCGCCGTGGACACCATCCCGCTGTTCCGGCAGTACGCCAACTCGGCGATCACGGCCACCGCGATCACCCTCGCCCAGCTGTTCACCTCGATCCTGGCCGCGTACGCCTTCGTCTTCCTGCCGCTGAAGGCCAGGGCCGCGGTGTTCGGGGTGTTCCTGGCCACCCTGATGGTCCCGTGGGAGGCCATCATCATCCCCAACTACCTGACCCTGTCGGACTGGGGCTTCGGCAACACCTACTTCGGCCTGGTCCTGCCGTTCCTGGCCTCCGGCTTCGGCACCTTCATGCTGCGCCAGGCCTTCCGGCAGCTGCCCGGCGAACTGCGGGACGCGGCGCGGATCGACGGGGCCGGCCACTGGCGCTTCCTGTGGCGGATCGTCGTCCCGCTGAACAAGCCGGCCCTGGCCGCGCTGTCGATCTACGTCTTCCTGTCGGCCTGGAACCAGTACTTCTGGCCGCTGATCATCACGCGCACGGCCGACATGCAGACCCTGCAGATCGGCCTCACCTCGCTGCGCGACTCCGAGATGGCCGACCCCGGGCTGATCCTGGCCGGCGTCGTGCTGTCGCTGCTGCCCACCCTGGCCCTGGTGGTCTTCGGCCAGCGCTTCATCGTGCGCGGCCTCACCGCGGGCGCCGTCCGCTGACCCGCTCCGACCGCCCGGTCCGCCGACCCGTCGGCACCCCGCCCGTTCGCACCCGCCCGTCCCCCTTCCGGAAAGAGAGTGACCCCTCGTGAAGAAGAGTGCACGCGCGCTCGCGGCCCTGCTGGTGGCCGGCCTGTCCCTGACCGCCTGCAGCTCCAGCGGCACCGACCCGGGCGGCTCCGCCGACGCCGGTGCCCCCGGGGCCCAGGCGCTGGACCAGGCCTCCGGCGTGACCACCGTCGAGTTCTGGCACTCGATGACCGGGAAGAACGCCGACGTGCTGAACGGGCTGGTCAGCCGGTTCAACGCCGCCCACCAGGGCAGGATCGAGGTCAAGGCGCAGTTCCAGGGCAAGTACGACGAGCTGGTCACCAAGTACAAGGCCGCGGTGCAGCAGAAGGGCACCCCCGCCCTGGTGCAGGTCTACGACATCGGCACCCGGTTCATGATCGACTCCAGGCAGACCGTCCCCGCCCAGGCCTTCGCCGACAAGGACGGCTACTCGCTGGACGACCTCGACCCCAACATCCGCAACTACTACTCGACGGGCGGCAAGCTGGTCTCGATGCCGTTCAACTCCTCGATGCCGCTGCTCTACCTGAACACCGACGCCTTCAAGGAGGCCGGCCTCGACCCGGCCCAGCCGCCCAAGGACCTCAACGAGCTGGCGGACCTGGCCAAGAAGCTCACCAAGAAGGACGCCGACGGCAAGACCGTGCGCTACGGCTTCGGCGCCGCCGTCTACGGCTGGTTCGTCGAGGAGCTGATCGCCGAGTCCGGCACCATGTACTGCGACAAGGACAACGGGCGCAGCGACAAGGCGGGCAAGGTCGTGTTCGACTCCGCCCAGGGTGCGCAGATCGTCCAGTGGTGGGCCGACCTGGTCAAGGGCGGCTACGCGGCCAACACCGGCCGGGTCACCGACGACGCCCAGGCCGCCTTCAAGTCCGGCACGGTCGCGATGCACCTGGAGTCCACCGGCGTGCTGCGCGGCTACACCGAGGCCGCCAAGTTCGGCGTCGGCACCGCCCCGTTCCCCAAGGTCACCGCCGCCGACCAGGGCGGCCCGGCGATCGGCGGCGCCTCGCTGTGGATCAGCGGCCCGGGGCACTCGGACGCGGAGAAGCGGGCCGCCTGGGAGTTCGAGAAGTTCCTCACCGGCCCCGAGCAGCAGGCCGCCTGGCACACCGGCACCGGATACTTCCCGGTCAACAGGAAGGCCCTGGACGACCCCAAGGACAAGGAGTGGGTGGCCAAGTACCCCCAGTTCCAGACGGCCATCGACCAGCTGAAGGCCACCAAGCCCACCCCGGCCACCGCCGGCTGCCTGCTCGGCGTGATGCCGCAGGCCCGCAAGGGCGTGGAGACCGCCATCGAGCAGACCATCGCGGGCAGCAAGACCGCCCAGCAGGCCCTCTCCGACGCGGCCAAGGAGCTCCAGCCCGCGATCGAGAGCTACAACAGCTCGGTCGGCTGACCCGGCCCGCCCCCCCGCAGGACGGCCCGCCCGGCGCACCACGCGCCCGGCGGGCCGTCGCCGTCACGCCCGTAGCGGCGTCACGGCGCAGCGGCGTCATACCGTCGCCGCTCACGCCGTCGGGGCTCACGCCGTCGGGGCTCACGCCCTTGCGGACGTAGCGCCGGATCAGGCCGAGAGCGCCTCGCCGTCCTCGGGCAGTACGCACGCGCCCGCCAGCTCGTCCAGCGACAGGTCCAGCGCGAAGGCCAGCGCCGCGATGGTGAAGAACGACGGCGTCGGCGCCCGACCCGTCTCGATCTTCCGCAGCGTCTCCGCCGAGACACCGGCCACCGCCGCCACCTCGACCATGCTGCGCTCACCACGCGCCTCACGCAGCAGCGCCCCGAAGCGCTCCCCACGCTCGCGCTCCCACGGGGTCAGCGGAGTCCTCACCATGGCGTCGAGTCTACGGCGTGCCTGACATGCTCGGGGCGTGTCCTTCGGATCACGCCGTGCGGTCGCCGCCGGTGTGCGCACCCGAACGACGCCCGCTGGGCCGGCGCGACCCGAAAGACGCCCTTGGCGCGACCACGGCACCTCGTAGTCCGCGGGCCAGTGGGGGAGCGGGGCCGGGCCGCCCGGCCGGTCGGTGTGGAGGGCCGGGCAGAGCACGACGCTGGTCGACCCCCGCGTCCGGGTGCAGGAGCCGAAGACCTCGGGCCCTGTGCCGGGGCGCGAGCGGTACTCGCTGCCGTTCCGGACGATCCTGGACCGTGATACAAATACCGGTATAAGAATTGGATCCCAGGGGAGGTTCACCATGGTCGAACTCAAGTCGGACACCGCCCTCGCCGCGATGCGCGAGGCCGGGAGGGTCGTCGCCAACGCGCTGGCGGCGGTGCAGCAGGAGGCGGCGGTGGGCGTCAGCCTGCTGGAGCTGGACGAGGTGGCGCGCGGCGTCCTCACCGCCGCCGGGGCCGGCTCGCCGTTCCTCGGCTACCGGCCCTCCTTCGCCTCCGTGCCCTTTCCGGCCGTGATCTGCGCCTCGGTCAACGACGCGGTGGTGCACGGCATCCCGGACGGCTACCGGCTGCGCGACGGCGACCTGGTGAGCATCGACTGCGGCGCCGTGCTGGACGGCTGGTGCGGCGACTCCGCCGTCAGCTTCACCGTCGGCGCCGCCCGCCCCGAGGACGACGAGCTGATCGCCGCCGCCCGGCGTTCGCTGGAGGCCGGGATCGCCGCCGCCGTGGTCGGCAACCGGATCGGCGACATCGCCCACGCCATCGGCCGGTCCGCCCGCGCCGGGCGCTACGGACTGCTCGACGGCTACGGCGGCCACGGCATCGGCCGCCGGATGCACGAGGACCCGCACGTCCCCAACGAGGGCCGCCCGGGCCGGGGTTACCCGCTGCGCCCGGGCCTGGTGCTGGCCATCGAACCGATGCTGACGGCCGGCGGCCGCGACGACTACGCCACCGACCCCGACGGCTGGACCCTGCGCACCACCGACGGCTCCCGGGCCGCCCACGTCGAGCACACCGTCGCCATCACCGAGGAAGGCCCGCAGATCCTGACAATTCCCTGACAAGTGACGGATGCCACGCGTTCCCGCCCCTCCCGCCGGAGTACCGTGCGGGGCATGAACGATCAGGACTTCACCACCCGGGTCACCGTGCGCGGCTACGAGACCGACACCCAGGGCCACCTCAACCAGGCCGTCTATCTGCAGTACGCCGAGCACGCCCGCTGGGAGTACCTCCAGGCCGCCGGGATCCGCCAGGCCGACCTCGTCGCCAAGGGCGTGGGCCCGGTGGTGCTGGAGACCACGGTCAAGTACCTGCGGGAACTGTGCGCCGGGGACACGGTGGAGATCAGCTGCGCGTTCAGCTGGCGGGAGGGCAAGACCTTCCAGGTGGTGCAGCGGCTGACCCGCGAGGACGGGGTGCTGGCCGCGGAGATCACCGGAGTGGGCGGCATCCTCGACCTGGCGGAGCGCCGGCTGGTCGGCGACCCGCGCGAGCCGCTGCGCGCCCTCGCCTCGGACCCGGGGCTACTCGGCCTCTGACCGCCCCGAGAGGAATCCCGCCCCTGCGAGGAATCCCGGGCCGGGGGGAGTCCCGAGCCCGAGAGGAATCCCGGGCCGGGGGGAGTCCCGAGCCGGGGGAGTCCCGAGCCCGAGAGGAATCCCGGACCCCCGGGCTACGCGGGCCGGTGCCGCCCGGCGGGGGCCGTCACCGTCCGGGGATGGTCGGCGGCGGCGATCAGGGCGGCCAGCCCGGTGGTCACCGGCACCGCGGCGACCAGCCCGATGCTGCCGACCAGGGTGCGGGCGATCTCCTCCGCGACCAGTTCGCTGGTGGCCACCGACACCACCGTCCGGTGGGCGATGGAGAACAGCAGCAGCAGCGGCAGCGCCGCGCCCGCGTACGCGAGGACCAGGGTGTTGACGGTCGAGGCGATGTGGTCGCGGCCGATCCGCATGCCCGTCCGGTACAGCCGGCCCGCGCCCATCGACGGGTCGGCCTCGTGCAGTTCCCAGATCGCCGAGGTCTGGGTGACCGTCACGTCGAACAGCACCCCGAGCGAGCCGATCACGAACCCGGCCAGGAGGAGGCCGCGGATCTCGATGCCGGGGTAGAGGTCGTGGATGAGCCCGGTCTCCTCCGAGGTGTTCCCGGTCAGGTGCGCCCAGGCGGCGAAGACCAGGCTCAGCACCCCGATCAGCACCATGGACACCAGTGTTCCCAGCACCGCCACCGAGGTGCGGGCGGACAGCCCGTGGCACAGGTAGAGGGCGATCAGCATGATCGCGCTGGCGCCGACGATCGCCACCAGCAGCGGGTCCGAGCCGCGCAGGATGGCGGGCAGGATGAACAGCGAGAGCACGGCGAAACTGATCGCCAGCGCGATCAGCGCGGCCACCCCGCGCCAGCGTCCGACCACCACCACGACGACGGCGAAGATCCCGGCCAGCACGCCCATCGGCAGGTTCCGGTCCACGTCCACCACGCTGTACTGGAGGTCGGCCGGGGCGTCCGGCGCGTACGTCAGGACGACCCGTTCGCCGAGCTCGTACTGCCGGGGCTCGGCCGGGTGGACGACCACGGTGAAGGTGCGGCCCCGGTCCGGGCCGTCGGTGACCTCCACGGTGTCCTGCCGGCAGGTGCCCTGGTCGGCGGGGTTGAGGTCGCTGCAGGGCAGTTCCCGGACGGCGGTGACCCTGCCGTGCCGGACCTGCTGGTCGAAGCCGACCCCGCTGTGCTGGTGGGCGGGGACGCCGTCCGGCCAGAGCACCACCATGCCGACCACCACGGCCACCGCGAACGGGATCAGCACGGCCGCGATCACCCTGCGCAGGTGCGCGGAGACCGGCGCGGCCGGCCCGTGGGCGTGCGAGTGCCCCACGGGTACGGGGTGTCCTTCGTGCCCACCGCCGTCGGGCTCGTGCTGGTGCCCGCGCCTGTGCCCGTGCCCGTGCCTGTGCCCGTGCCCGTCGTCCGGATTCCCTGCCGCCACCTCACGCCTCCTCAGATCCGCTCCACAGCACCCGAAATCATCGGCGCCTGACCGCCTGCCGTCCCGGAGGCCGCGAACCCTGGGCGCGCCGCCCGGTGGTGCACGGCACACCCCGGCGCCGGGGGAATACCCCACCCGCCACCGGCCAGCTTCCCGCATGGGCCCAAGTCCACCGCCACAGCAGACTCTTGGACATGCCGAACACCAGCCGTCGAACCGTCACCGCGACCGCCGCCGCCACCGTGGCCGCCGCCCTCGCCGTCTCCGCGCTCACCGCCCTGCCGGCCGCGGCCGACCAGGGGCACCCCCGCCGCGACCACCTCGACTGGACCGCCTGTCAGGGCCAGGCCGACCCCCGCCAGCAGTGCGCCACCGTCACCGTCCCCCTGGACTACAACGACCCGGACGGCCAACAGATCACGCTCGCGATCTCCCGCATCCCCAGCGCCAAGCCCGGCCTGCGCCACGGCGTCCTGCTGACCGTTCCCGGTGGGCCGGGCGGCTCCGGGATCGACCTCCCCGGCAGCGCGGCCAAGCGCCTCCCGCCGTCCGTCCAGGACCGGTTCGACCTGATCGGCTTCGACCCGCGCGGCGTCGGCCGTTCCGCCCCGGTCAGTTGCGGTCTGGACCACGCCGACCTGGCGATGGTCAACCTGCGCCCCTGGCCCGCCGCCGACGGCTCGATCGACGGGAACCTCGCCACCGAACGCCGGATCGCCGAGACCTGCGCCCGCAACGGCGGCCCGGTGCTGCGCAGCATCTCCACCGCCAACGAGGCCCGCGACATCGACCGGATCCGCCAGGCCCTCGGCGAGCGCAAGCTCTCCGCCTGGGGCACCTCCTACGGCACCTACGCCGGAGCCGTCTACGCCACCGAGTTCCCCCAGCACACCGACCGGATCGTGCTGGACAGCAACGACGACCCGGACCCGTCACGGGTCGGCCGGGGCTGGCTGGCCGCCTTCGGCCAGGGCGCGGAGGACCGCTTCCCCGACTTCGCCAAGTGGGCCTCGGCGCCGGACAATCCGGACCGGGTCGCGGACACCCCCGAGCAGGTGCGCCCGCTCTTCCTCGACCTCGCCGCCCGCCTGGACCACTCGCCGCTGCCCCGGCCGGGCGCCAACCCGGCCGAGCTGAACGGCAACGTACTGCGCGAGACCATGCTGGAGAGCCTGTACGCGGACGCGAAGTTCCCCGGGCTGGCCCGGCTGATGCTGGCCGGCCTCGGCCGCCGCCCGTTGCCCACCCCGGTCCTGCCTCCCGACCAGGCGGTGCAGAACACCATCGCCGTCTCCGTCGGCACCCTCTGCAACGACGTCAGTTGGCCCGCCGACCCGGCGGCCTACGCCAAGGACGTCGCCGCCGACCGCGCCGCCCGTCCGCTCACCGCGGGCATGCCGGTGAACGTGATGCCCTGCGCCTTCTGGCCGTTCGAGCCCGCCGAGCCGCCGGTGCGGGTGACCGGCCGCGGCCCGGCGAACGTCCTGCTGGCGCAGAACCTGCGCGACCCGGCCACGCCCTACGGGGGCGCGCTCAAGCTCCGCGCCGCCCTCGGTGACCGCGCCCGGATGGTCACCGTGGACTCCGGCGGCCACGACGTCTACCTGGCGAACGGGAACGCCTGCGGCGACGCGGCGGTGACGGACTTCCTGGTGACGGGCCGCCGCCCGGGCGAGGACGTGTTCTGCCCGGCGGGCTGACGCGCAGGTTTTGCCAGGGCCGGCCGACTCCACGCAGGGGCTGACGCCAGGACGGGAAGCGGCTGACACGGGGGAGACAACGGGCCGTGGGCGAACGGTCCTTGTCCCTTCGTGGACCTCCATTCGACCCCCGTACATGAGTCGAACCTGTCGCGATTTTGTGACAATAGTTCGCCAACACGCCGCCCACCGTGGGGATTCGCGGCCTTAATGTTCGAACTATGTCACCGACGAGCCGCATACCTGCCCCGGACCCGGGCGACACCTGGGTACCGCGCCCCCGGCGCCGACAGACCCCACTCGGAATCCTGCGCCATGCGGCCACCTTCCTCGGCTCCAGCGTGCTGGGCGGCGTCCTGCTGGCGGGCCTGATCCTCCCGGGGGCGGGCGCGGTCGGACTCGGGGCCAAGAACGGCGCCGAAGGCTTCGAGAGCATCCCCGACGACTTCAAGACCCCGCCGCTCACCCAGGCCACCCAGATCTACGACGCCAAGGGCGGCCTGATCGCCAAGGTCTACGAGCGCGACCGCACCGTGCTGACCGCCGAGCAGATGTCGCCGCTGATCCGCAAGGCCCAGGTGGACATCGAGGACGCGCGCTTCTACGAACACGGCGCGGTGGACCTCAAGGGCGTCCTGCGGGCGATCACCAAGAACGCCGAGAGCGGCGCCGCCGTGCAGGGCGCCTCCACCCTCACCCAGCAGTACGTGAAGAACGTCAACGTCGAGATGGCCGGGGACGATCCGGTGGCGGTGCGCGAGGCCCAGCGCAAGACCCTGGGCCGCAAGATCCAGGAACTCCGGTACGCCATCAAGCTGGAGGAGGACCTCTCCAAGGAGCAGATCCTCACCAACTACCTGAACATCACCTTCTACGGCCACCAGGCGTACGGCATCCAGGCCGCCTCCCAGCGCTACTTCAGCAAGGACGCCAAGGACCTCACCCTCCCCGAGGCGGCGATGCTTGCCGGGCTGGTGCAGAACCCGTCCCAGTACGACCCCAAGCTGCACCCGGTGGCCGCCCAGAAGCGCCGGGACACCGTGCTCGACAAGATGGTCGAGAACAAGCACATCACCGCCGAGCAGGCCAAGGAGGCCAAGGCCACCCCGCTCGGCCTCAACTACCGCGACCCGCAGAACGGTTGCATCACCGCCCAGGCCGGCATGGGCTTCTTCTGCGACTACGTCCGGCACGTCGTCAAGCAGGACCCGGCCTTCGGCAAGAGCGCCGCCGAGCGCAAGAAGCTCTGGGACACCGGCGGCCTGAACATCTACACCACCCTCGACCCGGACAAGCAGGCCGCCGCCCAGAACGCCGTCTCCACCAAGGTGTACGTCACCGACCCGGTCTCGGCGGCGATGACGATGGTCGAGCCCGGCACCGGCAAGATCCTGGCGATGGCCCAGACCCGCCCCTACGGCCTGGCGAAGGAGAAGAACCAGACCGTCGTCAACCTCAACGTGGACGCGGCGATGGGCGGCGGCATCGGCTTCCAGCCCGGCTCCAACTTCAAGCCCATCGTGGCCGCCGCCGCCCTGGAGGCCGGACTGCCGCCCACCCAGCAGTACGACTCGCCGAACCGGATGGACTGGCCGACGATGAAGACCTGCGACGGCACCTGGAAGAACCTCAGCAAGGGCAAGAAGGACGGGGTCATCCCCAACGAGAGCCCGAGCGAGAAGGGCCCGTACGCCCTCAAGCAGGCGATGGCGCTCTCCGTGAACACCTACTTCGTGCAGATGGAGCAGGAGATCGGGCTCTGCGCCGTCAAGCAGATGGCCAGCAAACTGGGCGTGACGGCCAAGGCGAGCGGCGACCCGCTCCAGGAGGTGCCGGCCCTCGGCCTCGGCACCCAGGAGGTGAGCCCGCTGACCATGGCGAACGTCTACGCGACCTTCGCCGCCCGGGGCGACTACTGCGCGCCGCTGTCGATCAACCGGATCACCACGGTGGACGGCAAGGACGTCCCGGTGCCGCCGGCCCGCTGCGACCAGGTGATGTCCACCGACACCGCCGACGTGATCAACAGCGTGCTGCTCGGCGTGACCGAGAAGGGCGGCACCGCGCGCGACCTCCGGCTGGACGACGACCGCCAGATCGCCGGCAAGACCGGCACCACGGACGAGAAGAAGTCCGCCTGGTTCACCGGCTACACCGGCAACCTGTCCGGCTCGGTCTGGCTGGGCAGCCCGGGCACCAAGGTGCCCATGCGCAACATCCGGATCGGCGGCCAGTACCAGGCCGAGGTGTTCGGGGCGACCGGCCCGGGCCCGATCTGGCAGAAGGCGATGAGCGACGCCGTCCGCACCGTGCCGGACAAGGAGTTCACCACCGTCTACATCCCGGACCCGCTCAGGCACGACCCCGGCTGCGCCACCCCCGGCACCCCGCCCGGCTCGGCCACCTGCACCGGCACGCCCAACCCGGGCCCCACCGGCAGGCCGCGCGGCACCAACCCCACCACCGCCGGCCCGACCACCCGCTACACCCCGACCACCCCACCGGACCCCGAGGACCAGTGACCCCCGGTCACCTTCCTCGTGGCCCCGCAACGGGGCTCCCGGCCTCCGGCTCGGCATGACTGTTCCCCCTGTAGTTCGAATGATCTGGGCGGGGTGATGTCACCGGGTCGGAGGCCTCGGTAGACCTCTGACAAGGGCAGCCTCTGACAGGGGCAGGACCACCGGTTCGCTGGAAGGCTCTTCGTCACATGGATGCCGACTGACTGATGCCACACCAACGGGGCCGGGACAGCACGAGCTCGTGAGGGATCAGCGTGATCGACACCGGCGAGGTGGAACACCACGGAACCGCCGTGACCCGGGCCGGCAAGCGGGTCTTCGACAAGCGGCTGCCGAACAGCGAGCCCCAAATGCGGGCCAGGCTGGGCAAGCTCACCGCCAAGCACGGCACCGTCCTGATCGTCGTCAACCAGCCCGCCTCCATCGGCGCCCTGCCCTGGCAGTCCCCTGGGACGCCGGCTGCCTCGCCGCCCACCTGCCCGGCCTGACGATGCGCCGAACCGCCGACCTCTACCCCGGCGGGGCCAAAACCGACGCCCCGCGACGCGGCCATCATCGCGGAGGCCCTCCCACACCCCGCGCGGCATCGAACTCACCGACGAGACCATCGCCGAGCTGGAGATGATCGTCGGCTTCGACGACGACCTCGCAGGGAAGGCGATCCGCATCGCCAGCCGCCTGCGCGGATTGCTCACCCAGGGCCACCCGCACCTGGAGCGAGCGCCCGGCCGCAGAACCACCGGGCGATCCTGGCAATGCTGGAGCGGTTCGGCTCGCCGGTCGCCCTGCGCACGGCCGGACGCCGCCGCCCGCTCAACGTCGCCCGGCCCCTGGCCCCGCGCATGTCCGAGCGCCTCGTCGAGGACATCCTCACAGCCCTCGACGAGCAGACCGTGATCGTCCCGGGCACCGAGGCGGCCGGGCTGATCGTGCCGAGCCTGGCCGGCTCCCTGCGGGCCCTCCTCGCCCAGCTCAGGCTCCTGGAGAAGCGGATCCAGGAACTACTGGACGAGCACCCGCTCTCGAAAGTCCTCACCTCTATGCCCGGCATCGGGACCAGAACAGGCGCCCGCGTCCTCATCGACGTCGGCGACGCGAGCATGTTCCCAACCGCCGCCCACCTCGCCTCCTACATCGGCCTCGCTATCCCGCGACCCGCAGCTCCGGATCCTCCATATGCGGCAAGCAACCCTCCCGCCGCGGCAACAAGCAGTGCGTCACCGCCGGCTCCTGATTCTCGATCGGCTACCTGGTCGTCTGCCTGATGCCCGGCCCCGGCGTCGACGCCGCCCAGACACGCAGGACTACTCGCGCCAGAGCCCCTGCATGCCCGCCAGGTGGCCCACTGCGGTGCGGGGACGACAGGTCCATCACAGCCATCTCCAGCTTCCGGCCCGGTTGGCCCCGGCGAGTGCGAAGAGCACGGCTCGCGCCCAGTGAACAGGCGGCGCAGAAGCGCTGACCCCCGCGAGTGCGGGGAGGAGTTCACCGGCCTCGCCCCCGGCACCACGTACACCGGCTGACCCCCGCGAGTGCGGGGAGGAGTGGGTGAGCACCGAGAGCGGCGCTTTCATCTGCGGCTGACCCCCGCGAGTGCGGGAAGGAGGGGGTCGTGTCGTAGGCCATCCCGAACTCGGTCGGCTGACCCCCGCGAGTGCGGGGAAGAGCGGGTTCCACAACAGGCGGGCGATGATGTCGCCGGCTTACCCCCGCGAGCGCGGGGAGGAGAACCACGTCATGGTCGCCGGATCCGTCCAGCGGGCTGACCCCCGCGAGTGCGGGGAGGAGCACCATCGCAACACCGTGAGGGCCCGGTTGGCCGGCTGACCCCCGCGAGTGCGGGGAGGAGGCGTACTCAACGAGCGCGGGGATTCCGGACTTCGGCTGACCCCCGCGAGTGCGAGGAGGAGGCGCTGGACTCCGCGCTCGCCGGTGACGGCTGACCCCCGCGAGTGCGGGGAGGAGGACCGACGTCTACCGAATGCGCATGCGGTCTACGGCTGACCCCCGCGAGTGCGGGGAGGAGGCTTCGCCCAGCTGAATACGAGGGTTGACCCCCGGCTGACCCCCGCAAGTGTGGGGAGGACGGCCTGATCGTGAGCGAGCGCCCGCGCGGGTACGGCTGACCCCCGCGAGTGCGGGGAGGAGCCGCCCACCGGCCTCGCGCCCCCCTCGGCACGGCTGACCCCCGCGAGTGCGGGGAGGAGCCGCCCACCGGCCTCGCGCCCCCCTCGGCACGGCTGACCCCCGCGAGTGCGGGGAAGAGAGTATCCCTATGACCACTGACCCCTCCACCGACGGCTGACCCCCGCGAGTGCGGGGAGGAGATCGGGCCAGGACGAACCGGTCTGGTCACGGCACGGCTGACCCCCGCGAGTGCGGGGAGGAGCTACGAGGAAGGCCTGCACGAGGTCTCCGCGATGGCTGACCCCCGCGAGTGCGGGGAGGAGTGGACGGCGTAGTCCCAGTACAGGCGGTAGTCCGGCTGACCCCCGCGAGTGCGGGGAGGAGCAGGTCTGCGCGTAGCAGGCCGCGGCCCGGGCCGGCTGACCCCCGCGAGTGCGGGGAGGAGCTGGGAGGCGCAGCGAAATGGCCTCGGTGTCTCGGCTGACCCCCGCGAGTGCGGGGAGGAGAGGAGTCTGACGGGCCGTCAGGCCGGATGGGCCGGCTGACCCCCGCGAGTGCAGGGAGGAGGACACCGCCGCCGGACATCCGGCGACGGCTGTTGGCTGACCCCCGCGAGTGCGGGGAGGAGCGCGACGCACGCTTCTTCACCAGCCCCGAAGACGGCTGACCCCCGCGAGTGCGGGGAGGAGTGGCCCCCGACGCTGCAACCGCGCTGCGCCGGCGGCTGACCCCCGCGAGTGCGGGGAGGAGGGCGAGGTGGAGTGGGGCGACGGCTGCTACTCCGGCTGACCCCCGCGAGTGCGGGGAGGAGCCGACGAGGCCGAGCTCCGCGTCGGTCTTGACCGGCTGACCCCCGCGAATGCGGGGAGGAGCCCAGGGCGACGGTGGTGCGCCCGGCTGCCAGCGGCTGACCCCCGCGAGTGCGGGGAGGAGATGGACAGCACCACCCGCGCGGCCGTCGAGGCCGGCTGACCCCCGCGAGTGCGGGGAGGAGGAGGGCGCCGGCGGGGCCGCCGCCTTCGCGGCCGGCTGACCCCCGCGAGTGCGGGGAGGAGCGCCGCCCGCAGGTCGGGGACCAGCGCCTCGGCGGCTGACCCCCGCGAGTGCGGGGAGGAGCGCCCCCGGCTCGGTAACCACGAGCGCGACGGCGGCTGACCCCCGCGAGTGCGGGGAGGAGTGCATCGAGCCCCCCGCCCTGATCGGCCGCACCGGCTGACCCCCGCGAGTGCGGGGAGGAGATGGTCTGCCAGTGCGGAGTCGTGACTGGTCCCGGCTGACCCCCGCGAGTGCGGGGAGGAGGAGTCGAAGGGGGAGCGGCGCCTGCCGGAGGTCGGCTGACCCCCGCGAGTGCGGGGAGGAGGGGCGACCATTCGCCCCGCCCGTATCGCTGACCGGCTGACCCCCGCGAGTGCGGGGAGGAGCATGCCAGCCTGTGGATAACTCCGGCATTCGGCGGCTGACCCCCGCGAGTGCGGGGAGGAGGTCAACATCGCTGCCAGCACGGCCGGCAAGGGCGGCTGACCCCCGCGAGTGCGGGGAGGAGGCCCGTACGCGCCATCAGGTGTTCCCGCTGATCGGCTGACCCCCGCGAGTGCGGGAAGGAGATGGGCAAGCCCCAGAGACCAGCCCTCTGGCGCGGCTGACCCCCGCGAGTGCGGGGAGGAGGCCTTGTACGGCTATCGCGAGCTGCTGTGGGACGGCTGACCCCCGCGAGTGCGGGGAGGAGTCACGTTCAGCCGGTGGGTTGGCATCGGGCTCCGGCTGACCCCCGCGAGTGCGGGGAGGAGCAGTATCTCGACCTCCCGATGGAGATCGAGGGCGGCTGACCCCCGCGAGTGCGGGGAGGAGATCAGGACGCCGACGACCGCGCCACCGAGGTCCGGCTGACCCCCGCGAGTGCGGGGAGGAGTCCCGGTCCCGCCCCCGGCCGAGGACTGGATCCGGCTGACCCCGCGAGTGCGGGGAGGAGATGTATCCGGGCCACCCGTAGCCCGCGCACTCCGGCTGACCCCCGCGAGTGCGGGGAGGAGCGCTGGAAGGCGGCCCACGCGGCGGCGGCGTCCGGCTGACCCCCGCGAGTGCGGGGAGGAGGTGACCCCGCGGTCGCCGCAGGCGTTTTTGAACGGCTGACCCCCGCGAGTGCGGGGAGGAGGTCGTGTCGATCTCCCCGTTCGGGTCGGTGTACGGCTGACCCCCGCGAGTGCGGGGAGGAGAGGTGCTCGGGAGAGAGGTCGCCTCGCACGCGCGGCTGACCCCCGCGAGTGCGGGGAAGAGGAGAATCCGGCCTCTTCGATTTCGGACTTGAGCGGCTGACCCTCGCGAGTGCGGGGAGGAGGGGCACGCGGTCGGGCCCGTGGCGACGCACAACGGCTGACCCCCGCGAGTGCGGGGAGGAGCTGTTCGTTGTCGTCTTCCCCGATGCTGATGCCGGCTGACCCCCGCGAGTGCGGGGAGGAGACTCCGCAGGTCGGGCACAAGATCACGTCGAGCGGCTGACCCCCGCGAGTGCGGGGAGGAGCCACAACGTCATGACGCCATCGGAATTGCGAACGGCTGACCCCCGCGAGTGCGGGGAGGAGCTCTACCTGACGTGCGCGCAGAGCCGGTCCTGCGGCTGACCCCCGCGAGTGCGGGGAGGAGTCCTCGTCCCGCTCCAGTCGGCTCCACCTCAGCGGCTGACCCCCGCGAGTGCGGGGAGGAGTGGACAGTCTCGCAATCCGGCCGGAAACGGATCGGCTGACCCCCGCGAGTGCGGGGAGGAGCGCCTGCCCAAGGGCGCCGACGTCGACCTGGACGGCTGACCCCCGCGAGTGCGGGGAGGAGCGGCCGTAGCTGCCCATGTCGTCGCCGGGCCTCGGCTGACCCCCGCGAGTGCGGGGAGGAGTCCTCGCGCGGCAGGCCCAGCCCCGGCATCTCCGGCTGACCCCCGCGAGTGCGGGGAGGAGGCGCCCGAGCCGCTGGAGGCCTGGGTGCTGGGCGGCTGACCCCCGCGAGTGCGGGGAGGAGCAAGCTACCCATCAGGCAAGACCGCTCCAAGGCGGCTGACCCCCCGCGAGTGCGGGGAGGAGCGCACCGTCACGAAGCGGGCGCGCTCCGGCGACGGCTGACCCCCGCGAGTGCGGGGAGGAGGACCCGCCGCCGTGTCCACGGGGCGGCTCACGCGGCTGACCCCCGCGAGTGCGGGGAGGAGGTTCGGGATGATCACCGACTGACCTCCGGCCACGGCTGACCCCCGCGAGTGCGGGGAGGAGTCGCAGTGCAAGATGCGCATTCTTCTCCCCGGCGGCTGACCCCCGCGAGTGCGGGGAGGAGCCGGCGAAGACGACGACATGCGGCCGGTGAGCCGGCTGACCCCCGCGAGTGCGGGGAGGAGGCTTTCTGACCTGCAGCGAAGCAGGGGCTTTGCGACTTCTTGGTGCTTGCTGCCTCTTGGGCCGTCGCAATGGCTGTGAAGGTGTCAAGGAGCGTCTACATGCTGTCATGAACCCAAGGCGCGCTCGCCGAAGGTTGGGGCAAGCGCTGGTGCTTCTGCCACGGCCCGGGTCGATTGGCTGGCTGGTTCTCGGAGGTCGGGCCGGGGAAGCCTCGGCGAGGCCAAAAGCTCCACCCTACTGGGCATTTCACCTGGCTCGCAGCTCCTGAGTGAGCTGGTGAAAGCGGTCTTCCCTGCCCCGAATGGCTGCTGACCTTGAAGAACTCGTGGGGTGGCGCTCCCCTGGGAGATGGTGCGCCGACTGTCCGGAGGCTCTCGACGGGTCGACTGTCAGCGGTAGCTGATAGATGTTCAAACATGCGTAACGACAAGCCCGTTGGAGGAGCGCATCCGCTCGTTCCGGATGCCCGCCTGTGGGGCAAGAGGGCAGGGCTGCCCGGCCCGTACCCCGTGATCTGTCACTTGCTGGACACCGCCGCCGTGGCGGGTGCTTTGTGGGATGCCGTGGTGAGTGAGCGGGTGAGAGGGCGGATCGCAGGGGCGACTGGGCGCACGGAGGTCGAGGCCCGGGAGTTGGTGATGCTGTGGGCTGGGCTGCACGACGTCGGCAAGATCTCGCTGCACTTTCAGCAGCAGGTAGCCGAGGAGTTTGCGAAGCTGGTGAGTGATCCGGCGTACGGGGAGGAGAATCCGGCCGCGAAGCGCAGTGGTTACCTGCGGCACGAGACGGCGACTCACTGGGGCCTGGTCGAGTTCTTCGAGCAGTGCGGCTATCCGCTCGGCAGGCGGGTGAAGGAGTCGCCGGCTCACCAGATCGCCCAGCTGCTCGGTGGCCACCACGGCTGTTTCGCGGAGGCGTTGCTGGCCAAGGAGATTGCCCAGCCGTCCGGCTATCAGCCTGCTCTCGGTACCGCTGAAGGCTGGCGGGAACAGCGGCTCGCCCATGCGCACGCGGTCCGCCGGACGGTCGGAGCCGACAAGGCTCTGGAGTCCGTGCTCCCCGGGGAGCTGGCGGTGGTGGTCGCGGGGCTGGTCGTGCTCGCCGACTGGCTGGTCAGCCAGGTCGACGTCATCGAACCGCGGATGCCCGGCCGCGTGTGGAAGGCCGACGACGCAGCGCTCGACGAGCACTTCCGGGCTGCCGTCAAGGCGGCGCCGGAGTGGGTCCGCGCGGCTGGGCTCGGACGCGCGGTGTTCCCGGACAGGCCGTTCGCCCAGCAGTTCCCGTTCCCTCCGAACGCGTTGCAGGCCGATGTCGCCGAACGTCTGCCCGGTGAGGTGAAGGGGCCGGGGCTGCTGCTGGTCACCGCTCCGACCGGGGACGGCAAGACCGAGACGGCCCTGCACGCGGCGTCGGTGATGGCGCGTGCCTCCTGCGCGTCCGGGGTCTACTTCGCGCTGCCGACGATGGCGACGGCGGACGCCATGTTCACCCGGGTCCGCAGGTTCGCGGGGGAGAACGTCGAGGGTGACCGCGCGCTCACCCTGCTGCACAGCATGGCCTGGCTCAGCCCGGACTACATCGCCGGTCAGGGGGCAGCGGACGGGACGGCCGTGCTCGCGGACACCGAGGCCGGTGAGTGGCTTCGCACCGGGCGGCGTGGCCTGCTCGCGCCGCTCGCGAACGGCACGATCGACCAGGCCCTCACCGGGGTGCTCCCGGTCCGCTACGGCTTCCTGAGGCTGTTCGGCCTCTCGGACAAGGTGCTGGTGGTGGACGAGGCGCACGCGTACGGCCCGTGGATGCACAGCCTGCTGGTGCGTCTGCTGGAATGGCTCGGAGCGTTCGGTGCTCCGGTCGTGCTCTTGTCGGCGACCCTGACCGGCAAGGCGGCGTCGTCGCTGGTCGACGCCTACCGGCGCGGCGCCGGGTTCCACGAGCCCACGGCCGTGGAACCCCGCTACCCGGGTTGGCTCTTCGTGGACGCCGACAGCGGAACGGTGTCCGAGCCGCGAAGGGTCGGCAGCAGCCGAGCCCGCACCCTGCGGCTGGAGACCCGCCGGGTGCACTGGGACGTCCGGGACGCCGAGGTCGTTGCCGAGAAGCATGAACGGCAGGGACGCCGTGCGGTCCTTCGGGAGATTCTGGCCCCGGTCACCACCGAGGGCGGCTGCGTCCTCGTCTGCTGCACGACCGTGGACGAGGCCCAGCGCACCTACCGCTACCTGCGATCCGTCCTGCCCGAACTCGCCGCCCGCGACGGCGGACTGCGGCTGCTCCACTCCCGCTTCCCCGCCCACGAACGGCAGCGCATCACCGCCGAATGCGAAGTCGCCTACGGGAAGCCGGCGAACGAGGCGGCAGCGGCCGTACCGCGCGCAGGCTCGGTCCTGGTGGCCACCCAGATCGTCGAACAGTCCCTCGACCTGGACTTCGACCTGATCGTCTCGGACCTCGCCCCGCTCGCACAGCTCCTGCAGCGCGCGGGCCGTGGCAAGCGCCACGAGCGCCCCAACCGTCCCACCTGGACCGGCAGGCCCGACGAGCCGCGCATGATCGTGCTGGAACCGCTCGACGACAAGGGCCGCGTGGCAGCGCCCGGTACCTGGGGCACCGTCTACGACGCTTCCTTGCTGCGCCGCACCAGCCTGCTGCTCGAAAAGCAGTCGGGGGGCGCGGTCCGGATCCCCGAGGACGTCCAGCGGTTGGTGGACGAGGTCTACGCGGACGATTTCGGGGCCGGTCTGGACAAGGCCGTCGCGCAGGAGATCGAGCGGCTGGATGCCGAACGCATCGCCTCGGCCGCCGCCGAGGAGCAGCTCGCGGACCTGACCGGTATCAGGCCGCCGTACGACCTGGCCGGCGATCTGCGCCCGCTGAGCAACCGCGGCTTCGGCATCAGCGAGGAACTGCTGACCACCCGCCTCGGGGCGGACAGCGGCAGGGCCGTGTGCGTCTTCGAACGCGAGCCCGGGGTATGGAGCTTCACGCCCGACCATGACCTGCCGCTGCCCAGGGCCGCGCTGAACCGGGACGACATCGCCCTGGTCATGCGGCACACCGTGCCGCTTCCCGGCCGCTGGCTCGCCGGGCGCACCGATGACAACGCCGTACCCGCGTCATGGCACGGCCGGCCCCTACTGGCCGACCTGGCGCTGCTCCGCATGCGTCCTGAGGGAGAGCACTGGACGGGTCGCCTTGGAGAGCGGCGGGTCGAGTACTCGAACGTGGGAATTTCCGAGAACTGACGTCATAGGCGCCGCACTTGACGATAGGTTGGCAGTGCTGCTCTCGGGCATGCTGCAGCATGCCCGAGAGCAGTTGGACCCCCGCTTGCGCGGGGACGGAACTGCCGATGCAGCCGCTTTCCTAGGCGCCGCACGGCTCACCCCCGCTCGCTGCGGGGACACGCAGAGCCTACCCACCCTGTGATCACCCGTACCCGTCTCGCAGGAGGCCGCATGCGATCCGCACCACCACCCGCCTACAACCTCTTCGACGAAGCGTGGATCCCCGTCCGCTGGACCCGACCCAACGAGGAGGACGAGTTCGCGGACGCCGGCACCGCCCACCCGGAGGCGGTCGGCCTGCGCGAACTCCTCCTCCGCGCACACGAGATCGAACAGATCGCGATCGCGCCCCCGCCGGGCCTCTCCGCGCTGTACCGCGTCCTGTACGCGATGACCGCCCGCATGACCGAGCTCGACCAGGTCTTCGTCGACAAGCCCGGTCCCGACACCTGGTGGGAGCGCCGCGACGACCTGGTGTCGGAGGGCCGGTTCGACCCGGACCAGGTCGCGGCGTACGTCGAGCTGAACCACGGCCGCTTCGATCTGTTCGACCCCGTACGCCCCTTCCTCCAGGACCCGCGGCTGGCCGAGCAGTGCGACCCCGCGAACCCCGCCGGCGTCGACAAGCTCATCACCACCCGCCCCTCGGGCAACAACCACTCCTGGTTCAAGCACGTCAACAGTGCTGCCCCCGACCTGCCGACTCCGGACCAGGCCGCTCTCCACCTGCTCATCTGGCACTACTACGGCCCCTCCGGGCGCTGTTCCAGCCGCACCGTCGGCGACGTCAAGGAGGCCGGCAGCAAAGCCGGCCCGCTGCGCAGCGCGCTCTCCTACCATCCGGAGGGCCGAACGCTCTTCGAAACGCTCCTGGCCGGGCTGCCGAAGCCCAGCCGCGAGGTCAGCCGGGACAGCGACCTCTGCCCGTGGGAACGCCAGGAACTGCCGGATCCGGTCGCCGCCCCACCGCAGCTGAAGGGTCCGTGCTCCGAGCTCACGGCGCGCTCCCAGCACGCGCTGCTGCTCGTACCCGACACCACCGGCGCGTTCGTCAAGGACGCGTTCATCACCTGGGCCTACCTCCACAAGATCCCCCGCGGAGGCGACCCGTACCTGATCTGGCAGACCAGCAAGGAAGGCAACATCTACGCCCGCCCCGCCGATTCCCACCGCGCCCTGTGGCGGGACCTGGACGCCCTACTGCTCAAGGACCCCGCCGGAAGCGCGAAACCCCAGCGTCCCACCATCTTCGACTTCGCTCCGGATGTCTCGGAGGAGCTGAGGGTGCACGCGCTCGGATTCGAGCAGGACGGACAGGCCAAGGACGTCCAGTTCGTCGACGCCCTAACACCGCCCGTGCTCGACCTCGTCGAACGGAAGGACGGCGCACCGATCGCCGTCGAGATCGGCCGTCTCCGCACGCTGGGGGAGCGGTACGGCAACCGCCTCGACCGGGCTGTCAAGAAGGCCTGGGCCGGCTTCACCGCGGCCTCCAAAATCCGTGACTGCACCTGGGCCGTCGACGCCGCAGCCCGCTACTGGCCCGCCGCCGAGGCCGAGTTCTGGAAGCGCCTCAGGGAACGGGACTTCGACGGTGCCACCGCGGCCTTCCGAACCCTCGCCGAACAGGCCTACGACACGGTCACCTACGGCGCGCTGGGAACCATGCGCGGGGCCAAGGCCTGCGCCGCCGCGCGCATCGAGCTCTACGGCGGACCGCCGAAAGCCCCTGCCAGGGCAACCCGCACCACAGGCCGCAGCACCAGCACGGAGGACTCGTGAGCAACACCGCCGCCATCCCGGGCCCCGCGAAACCCGCGGACGACGAGGCCCGACCCGCAGAAGAGCGCTCCCTGACCCCCTCGATGGGACGCGCCCGTGCCTTCACCAGCAAGATCGACCAGCGCAGCTACGACGACCCCGGGGTACGCGCGGCTCTGCGTCGCGGGGTGGGCAAGGGCCTGGACGCGGTGCCCTTCATGCACCGCTACGTGGCCTCCTGGCTCACCGACGACCAGGCCCGCGACCATGACGTCCAACGTGCTTTCTACACCGTCGCCTCATTGATCGCGGCGCAGCGCCGCGACCAGTACGCCGCGGCGAAGAACGAGGAATCGACGAACGAGGACACGAACGAGGACTCGACGAAGGAAGCCGCGAAGACCGAGGCCTTGACGAACAAGGCCCTGACGAACGAGGCCTCGACGAAGAGCGACCAGCACAACGAAGCAGCGAGCACTGACGACGCGATGTCGGACGCACCTGGCGCCCTGGCCGACGGCGCGCAGCCCGTCAGAGCCAAGCGACTGGCCCCACGTAGCCTCGGCCGCGCGTTCGCCGACGGCGTCCTGGGCGGAAGCCAAGGAGCCGGACTGCGGGAGTCCTCCGCCGAGACCCGCCTCAACCTGCTGACCCGCCAGAGCGTCGACGGCCTGCACCGCCACCTGCCCGGCGTCACCCGTCAACTGCGCGACCGCGACGTGGAGATCGACTGGGCGCAGCTCCTCGTCGACCTCTGCCAGTGGCGACGCCGCTCCGGCACCATCAAGAGGATCTGGCTCCAGGACTACCACCGCACCCTGCGCAAGGACGGGGAACGCAGGGCCCGCGAACAGGACGATCGCAAGACCGAGACCGAGACCGAGACCGAGACCACGGGCACCGACACCAACACCGACGCCGGCGGCGCGGCAGACACCGAGCCCGAGGCCTGACCGGCGAAACCCCGAACCCGAACCGCCACCACCCGCACATCCGCGTCCAAGGAGCAGAGCATGCCCGCACCCGACCGCACCACCCCCCGCTTCCTCGACCTCCACGTCGTCCAGAGCGTCCCGTTCGCCAACCTGAATCGCGACGACAACAACTCGGTCAAGACCGTCCGCTACGGCAACACCGAACGCACCCGCGTCAGCAGCCAGTCCTGGAAGCGCGCCGTCCGCGAGTACTTCCAGGACAGCCTCGGCGAGCAGGCCCTGCGCACCCGCCGCATCGGCGCACGTGTCACCCGCCTCCTCCAGGAGGAGCGGGGCTGGCCCGCCCAGCTCGCCCAGCGAGCCGGCCAGCACGTCGCCGCCGGCAGCAGCATCAAGTTCGAGACCGCCAAGGACTCGCCCGTCATCACCACCAACGCCATGGTGTACGTGCCCGAGACCGCAGTCGCCGAACTCGCCGCCCTCGCCGAAGAGCACCGCGACGCCATCGAGAGCGCCAAGGACATCAAGAAGGCCGGCGACAAGAGCGTCCTGCCCAAGGACCGGATCGACGCCGTCCTGCGCAGCCGCAACGGTGTCATCAACCTCTTCGGCCGGATGCTCGCCGAGGTCGACGACGCCGGTGTCGACGGCGCGGTGCAGGTCGCCCACGCCCTCACCACCCATGGCACCGACGTCGAACTGGACTACTTCTCCGCGGTCGATGACGTCACTTCCGCCTGGGGCGACACCACCGGCAGCGCCCACATGGGCCACGCCGAGTTCAGCGCCGGCGTCTTCTACCGCTACGCCACCGTCGACCTCGCCGACCTCGAACGCAACCTCGGCGGCGACCGCGACGCGGCCCGCGAACTCGCCACCGGATTCGCCGAGGCCTTCATCCTCTCCCTGCCGCGCGCCAAGAAGACCGCCACTGCCCCCCACACCATCCCCGACCTGGTGCACGTCGCCGTCCGCAGCGACCGCCCCCTCTCGTACGCGGCCGCCTTCGAACAGCCCGTCCCCTCCCACGACAACGGCGGTTACGGCCCCGCCTCCCGCGCCGCCCTCGCCCGCTACGCCACCGCGGCCAACAAGCTCCTCGGCGGCCGCGGCATCATCACCGCCGCCTGGGCCGGCCTTGAGGACAAGGACCTCGACGGCCTGGGCACCCGCGTCGACTCCTTCCCCCAGCTCATCGACACCGCCGTCGACGCCGTCTTCGGCTCCGACTCCGGCGTCCTCGCCAAGGCCGGCGTATGACCCCCGCCGTCTCCTCCAGCACCCCGGGACTGCTGCTGCGCTTCGCCGCTCCGCTGCAGTCCTGGGGCGAGCGCAGCCAGTTCAACGAGCGCGACACCGCTCCCTTCCCCACCCGCTCCGGCGTCATCGGCCTGCTTGCCGCGGCTCTCGGCAGGAAGCGCGGCGAGGACATCGGAGACCTCGCCGCCCTCTCGCTGACCGTCCGGGCCGACCGCCCGGGCACCGTCGTGCGCGACCTCCACACCGTCGGCGGCGGGCTGCCCGCGGCGCGGACCGTCACCACGGCGGAGGGGAAGAAGCGCTCCGGCGCCACCGCGACACTGCTGTCCCACCGCTACTATCTCGCCGACGCCGTCTTCACCGCCGCCGTCACCGCGGATCCCGGTCGCCTTGAGATCTGGGAGAACGCCCTGCGGAACCCGCACTGGCCGCCCTACCTCGGCCGACGCTCCTGCCCACCCGAAGGCCCGTTGTTGCTCGGCCTGGTCGACGACCCCCTGCACCACCTCGTCCACCTGCCGATCGCCCGACGCGCCCCCCAGCGGAGTACGGCCGTCGACATCGACTTCCACGGCGACCGGCCGCTCGACCGCCTCGGCGACCACCCCCAGCCGGGCGACGACGAAGGCAGCACAGCCGCCGGAGAGGTCACCGACGACCCCCTGACCTTCCACTCCCGTGAGCGCTCCTACCGGGCCCGCCCCCGCTACCAGCGCACCCTCACCCTGCCCGCCGACCGCTGCCGGGGCCTCGGCACCGTGTACCTCACCGCCCTCGGCAGCTACCTCGACCAGCACGCCACCCGCCCCGAAAGCGTCCTCGCATGACCCTGTGGCTGACCCGCATCATCCCTGACCAGCGAAGCCGGGAGGCCCGCCGCGACAGCGACGGCGCCATCGACCTGCACCACCGCGTGATGTCCCTCTTCCCGGACGGCATCGCCGACAGCGACGCCCGGCGTCGACTCGGCATCCTCTTCCGCGCCGAGACCACCGCAGCGGGACAGCAGATCCTGCTCCAGAGCGCCCAACCGCCCGACCTCGATCGCCTGCCCGCCGGCTACGGACAAGCCATGACCAAACCGCTCACCCCGCTCCTCGAAGCCCTCCGGCCTGGCCTGCACATCCGCTACCGCATCGCCGCCAACCCCATCCGCCGCCCCAGCCGGGCCACCCGCGAGCTCTACCGGCTCAAGACCGTTGTCTCCCTCCAAGGAGCAGCGGCCGACGAGTGGTGGACCCGCCAGTCCGAAGCCACCGGGCTGCACCTCGGTACCCTGCGATCGACGCCCCTCGACGCCGTCCGGGGACACCGGCGCAGCGACCAACGGCTCATCAAGCACGACCGCGTCCTCTTCGAGGGCGCCGCCGTCATCGCCGACGCCGACCGCCTGCGCACCCGCCTGATCGACGGCATCGGCAAGGGCAAGGCCTACGGCTGCGGCCTCCTCAGCATCGCCCCCCACCGGGAGACCCGGTGACCTCCCGGCGCCGCCCCGACGACGGCAGCGCCCGCCGCAAACTGGCCGCCCCCACCGTCGCCATGCTGCCGAGGGTCGCCGACTCCCTCTCCTTCCTCTACCTCGACATCGTCCGCATCGTCCAGGACGACACCGGAGTCTGCGCCGAGGTCACCAGCCCCCACCGCGGCACCGAAGCCGTCTACCTTCCTACGGCTGCCCTCAGTTGCGTCCTCCTCGGCCCCGGCACCTCCATCACCGCCCGCGCCCTCGCCACCTTCGCGCGCCACGGCACCACCGTCGTCATCGCCGGATCCGGCGGCGTCCGCTGCTACGCCGCCACCTTGCCCGAATCCCTCAGCACCACCTGGCTCGAACGCCAAGCTCGCGCCTGGGCCGACGACACCACCTGCCTCGCCGTCGCCACCGCCATGTACGAGCAGCGCTTCGGCCGCGGCACGGTCCCCGCCGGGAGCAATCTCGCCAAACTCCGCGGCCTCGAAGGCCAACGGGTCAAGGCCCATTACCGCCTCCTCGCCCAGCAGCACCGCATCGGCCGCTTCCGCCGAAGCTACGATCCGGACTCCTGGGAGAGCCAGGACCCGGTCAATCTCGCTCTCTCATCCGCCAACACGTGCCTCTACGGCATCGTCCACGCGGCCGTCCTCGCCCTCGGCTGCTCGCCCGCCCTCGGTTTCGTCCACAACGGCAACCAGCAGGCGTTCGTCTACGACGTCGCCGACCTCTACAAGGCCGAACTCACCATCCCGCTGGCCTTCTCCCTCCACGCCTCCCCACAGCCGGAAGCCGACGCCCGCCGAGGCTTCCGCGACGGCCTTCGCCTGTTCCGCCTGTTGCCCCGCATCGTCACCGACATCCAGCGCCTGCTCGCGCCGGACCAGGACATCGTCCTCCCGGACCCGGAGGAACAACTCGTCGACCTGTGGGACCCGGTCTCCGGCCCCATCCCGGGCGGCGTCAACTACGCGGAGGAGCAGCGGCCGTGAGAGTTCAAGGGCTCATGCCTGCCCGCCCCGCGGGGGAGCAACCATGGCAACCATGACCGTCCTGTCCGCCACCGCTGTCCCCGACCACGTACGGGGCGCCCTCACCCGCTGGCTCATCGAGGTCACGCCTCAGCTGTACGTCGGCACCATCTCCGCGAAGGTGCGGGAGGAACTCTGGCAGGCCGTCAGCGGATGCGTTGGGGCAGGAGTGGCTGTCCTGGTGCATACGGCGGCCAACGAACAGGGATTCGAGCTTCGGACGGCAGGTGAGCAGAGGCGGAAGCCTGTCGACTTCGACGGGCTGACGTTGGTGGCGATGGCGGCTGTGCAGCCCGTCGATGGCCAAGAAACGGCAAAGCCGTAGGAACGCCGCAGGTCGGAAAGCCTCCTCCCCGCGCCAGCGGGGGTCAGCCGGGGCGCCCGACGCTCATCGTGCCCTTCACCAGCTCCTCCCCGCGCCAGCGGGGGTCAGCCGACGGACGACCCGCAGCGGCAACTCCTTGACCGCTCCTCCCCGCGCCAGCGGGGGTCAGCCGAAATGGCGAGGATTTCTGCCGGCCGGGGGCCGCTCCTCCCCGCGCCAGCGGGGGTCAGCCGGCCACCGAGGACGAGCAGCTGCCGATGACGATCTCCTCCCCGCGCCAGCGGGGGTCAGCCGCTCCGAGTCCGCGCAGAAAACGCGCGGCGGGACTCCTCCCCGCGCCAGCGGGGGTCAGCCGTCGTTCAGTGTCTCGATCTGCCGCCCCCGAAGCTCCTCCCCGCGCCAGCGGGGGTCAGCCGGCCTGCGCGGCCACGGGCGACGACGTCCGCCACTCCTCCCCGCGCCAGCGGGGGTCAGCCAGTGGTCAGATCACTGCAGGTCACGCCCAGTGGCTCCTCCCCGCGCCAGCGGGGGTCAGCCGGCGGCGGCGCTCGCGCTCGCCCAGGCGGTCCACTCCTCCCCGCGCCAGCGGGGGTCAGCCGTTGGAGTGGCGGGAGAACCACGCGGCCCCGATCTCCTCCCCGCGCCAGCGGGGGGCAGCCGTCCGCCAAGCAGAGGGAACGGCACCCGAGGCCCTCCTCCCCGCGCCAGCGGGGGTCAGCCGAACGCCTGGCTGGCGGCGGTCAAGCAGCGCTACTCCTCCCCGCGCCAGCGGGGGTCAGCCGCAGCGCTACCCGAGCCACAGAGTGGGGTTGTACTCCTCCCCGCGCCAGCGGGGGTCAGCCGCTTCCGCGTTCCAGTGCGCGAGCCGGTCCTTGCTCCTCCCCGCGCCAGCGGGGGTCAGCCGGCCCAGACCGTGTGGGCGCGCGAGCAGGCGGACTCCTCCCCGCGCCAGCGGGGGTCAGCCGCGCGGCCCTGATCGGTGCGCTCGTCCGGCAGGCTCCTCCCCGCGCCAGCGGGGGTCAGCCAGGTGACGTCGTCGATGTACGGGCGGTGCGGGTCTCCTCCCCGCGCCAGCGGGGGTCAGCCGTTGGTCCGCCCGGTCCCGAGTGTTCCGCGGGGCTCCTCCCCGCGCCAGCGGGGGTCAGCCGCCCTGGAATAGCGTGGTGCGGCTGGCCCGCACCTCCTCCCCGCGCCAGCGGGGGTCAGCCGGGCGCTGGCGCCACCTCCGCACCGGCGAGCTGCTCCTCCCCGCGCCAGCGGAGGTCAGCCGGCCTTGCCCGCCGTCGATGCCGCGATGTTGACCTCCTCCCCGCGCCAGCGGGGGTCAGCCGGGGTGGTGACGATGACGGACGCCGACGTGCTGCTCCTCCCCGCGCCAGCGGGGGTCAGCCGGTCGAGGATCTGGGGGCGTCGAACGGCACGCCCTCCTCCCCGCGCCAGCGGGGGTCAGCCGTGCGGCAGCCTCATACGCAAGCAGACCGCGCACTCCTCCCCGCGCCAGCGCGGGTCAGCCGCCGGCGGTGGAAATGGCGGTGCTGGCTGAGGACTCCTCCCCGCGCCAGCGGGGGTCAGCCGGAGACGGGTGAGGTGCACACCGTGCCGGGCGTCTCCTCCCCGCGCCAGCGGGGGTCAGCCGTGTTTGTCGGGTCCAGCGCCCCGTCTGTGTTGCTCCTCCCCGCGCCAGCGGGGGTCAGCCCTGCCCTCGGAGCTCGAAGCGGCCCGCGAGGCCCTCCTCCCCGCGCCAGCGGGGGTCAGCCGCCCTGGCGCGACGCGGTCACCTGGCAGGCCCGTTCCTCCCCGCGCCAGCGGGGGGCAGCCGACGAGGTTGAGCAGGATGAACGGGTACTCGTCCTCCTCCCCGCGCCAGCGGGGGTCAGCCGTCCGGCGCGGACGTCGAGGGGCGGCCGGACGCCTCCTCCCCGCGCCAGCGGGGGTCAGCCGGCCGAGGGGGGCGGCGTCGAGGAGCACGGACACTCCTCCCCGCGCCAGCGGGGGTCAGCCGAACCCCGTGGCGGACGACACGGGCCGCAACTGCTCCTCCCCGCGCCAGCGGGGGTCAGCCAGAGGCGATCGCCCTGTGGTCGCGCGGGGGCGCCTCCTCCCCGCGCCAGCGGGGGTCAGCCGAAGTGGCCGATGTGGTTGGCGAGGTGGTAGTCCTCCTCCCCGCGCCAGCGGGGGTCAACCGCCCGGCGACCGCCTCCCCACCCAGCGGGAGGTCTCCTCCCCGCGCCAGCGGGGGTCAGCCGCACGATCACGGTGCACCACGGCGGGGGAGTGACTCCTCCCCACGTCAGCGGGGGTCAGCCGCCGGAACCTGGACCGTCGGCTTCTGGGACTTCCTCCTCCCCGCGCCAGCGGGGGTCAGCCGATCAACGATGCTCTCCAAGAGATCATGGAACACTCCTCCCCGCGCCAGCGGGGGTCAGCCGCCGGCGACCACCCACCGGCCCGGCCCGCCAACCTCCTCCCCGCGCCAGCGGGGGTCAGCCGCCGGCTCGGGACCCGACCAGACGGTCGGGTCCTCCTCCCCGCGCCAGCGGGGGTCAGCCGCATCTTGGCCTGCTGCTGGCCGGCGGCACGATCTCCTCCCCCGCGCCAGCGGGGGTCAGCCGCCCGGTTTCAGCGACGAGACGAAGAAGGCGATCTCCTCCCCGCGCCAGCGGGGGTCAGCCGAAGAAGCCGCAGCCCAAGGGCAGCATCGACTACTCCTCCCCGCGCCAGCGGGGGTCAGCCGGCCAGCGACCGCCCGGGCCAGGCGCGGCTCGACTCCTCCCCGCGCCAGCGGGGGTCAGCCGGAAACGAGTTTCCGGAAACACCCGTGGGTCACCTCCTCCCCGTGCCAGCGGGGGTCAGCCGTTGACCATGCCGCCGATCCTGCCCCACCGGCCCTCCTCCCCGCGCCAGCGGGGGTCAGCCCGTCCCCGGTGGCCGTGCGGCGCTCCTCCCCGCGCCAGCGGGGGTCAGTCGGCGAACGGGTCGGTGTGCGCGACCTTGAGATCCTCCTCCCCGCGCCAGCGGGGGTCAGCCGGCCTTGCTCAGCCCATGCGGCCCCGCCACAGGCTCCTCCCCGCGCCAGCGGGGGTCAGCCGGGCGACATCACGTACGAGTTCGACGGCTACGACTCCTCCCCGCGCCAGCGGGGGTCAGCCGGTGCCGTGCGCGGGGTGCCCGCCCTCGGCGGGCTCCTCCCCGCGCCAGCGGGGGTCAGCCGACCGTCCGCTGAGGAGCCCACTGTCATGACCCCTCCTCCCCGCGCCAGCGGGGGTCAGCCGCCAGGTCGCTACCCCATCAAGGTCACGCCAGTCTCCTCCCCGCGCCAGCGGGGGTCAGCCGGTCGCTGCGTCTTCCATTCCGCCACTCGCCCCCTCCTCCCCGCGCCAGCGGGGGTCAGTCGTTGATCAGGTACTGCGCCTCCGGCAGGTCCAGCTCCTCCCCGCGCCAGCGGGGGTCAGCCGCCTCACCGGGGTCTCAGCCCACCTGGTTCCCACTCCTCCCCGCGCCAGCGGGGGTCAGCCGTCGACCGGTGACCACCGCTGTCCCCGGGTTTCCTCCTCCCCGCGCCAGCGGGGGTCAGCCGGTCTCGCTACAGGCGATCTGCGTCGGCGTGGGCTCCTCCCCGCGCCAGCGGGGGTCAGCCGTCGCTGTCGGAGAACAGCTCGGCCTCGGTGTCCTCCTCCCCGCGCCAGCGGGGGTCAGCCGAAGCGCGGCCGGAGCCGACTTGTCTACGATCACTCCTCCCCGCGCCAGCGGGGGTCAGCCTGTCAGCGACGGGTGAAAACTGACCGCTGATCGGCGCATGAAACGGGACCCACTTCGCGATCTTCTGTTCATCCTGATCTTCATCGAGGGTCAGGAGGAGAGGGTGATTCGCGTGGAGGACTGGGCTGAGATCCGTCGACTGCACCGGGCCGAGCAGATGCCGATCCGGGCGATCGCCCGGCAGCGGACCGGCCAGCGGACCGGCGTCCTCCCCGCGCCAGTGGGGCTCAGCCGGGGGTCCTGGACGCCTTATCCCGGCCGACGATGTCCTCCCCGCGCCAGCGGGGGGCAGCCTGGGGTCATCCTTCGTGCGTAGGCGGAAAGGTGTCCGCCCTGCGCCAGCGGGGGTCAGCAGTCTTGTAGGTGAGCTGCGCCGGACCTCGGCGGCCCTCCCCGCGCCAGCGGGGGTCAGCCGGAAGACATGGCGAATCAGCACATGGCGAAGCAGCAGCACCAGATAGACGTCATCCCGGCGCCAGCGGGGGTCAGCCGGACTTCACGCCGAAGGTGCCGACCGGGGAAGTCTCCTCCCCGCGCCAGCGGGGGTCAGCCAGCTTTTGACTGTGCCAGGCTGAGGCATGAGCTCTCCTCCCCGCGCCAGCGGGGGTCAGCCGCTCGCCGCACGGCCGCTAGTCGAGGTGATCCGCTCCTCCCCGCGCCAGCGGGGGTCAGCCCCGGCCGCTCCGGAATTGACGCCCTGCTGGATTTCCTCCCCGCGCCAGCGGGGGGCAGCCGCCGCCAACCGACATGTAGCCGTCCGTGACCTCGTCCCCGCGCCAGCGGGGGTTAGCTGCCTCGGAACCGGGGTGCTACCGCTCCCGGCCGCGGGGTCAGCCGGACGCGGGATGGCGTAGGCGGGACGGTCGGTCTTCTCCCTGCGCCAGCGGGGGTCGGCCGCTCTGGGAGAACGCGACCGGGTTGCGGTGCCCCTTCTCCCCGCGCCAGCGGGGGTCAGCCAGGGGTGGTCGGATACATCCGTTCTCGTTACGCCAAGGTGCGGTTCGCCGCCCGGTTCAGTCCATTGAGGCTGACCGCGTCGGAAGGACGGTGTGCGTACCGGCATCGGGTGCGCCCGCTCCTGCAACGCGGGCCTGCTCCTCGTTCGACCAGCTGCGGGCTGGGTTCGCGGCAGTGGCACCGCACTGCACTGTCCGGGTCCGCAGCGCAGGTACGCGTACGCGCCGCGGACCCGTATTGCTGGTCATTGATCAGGCGGTGTCGGGGGAGCGGGGCCAGAGTTCGTTGCGATTGCTGGCGCAGCCCCAGATGTCGTGCCTGGCCTTGATCACCTCCCAGCCGTGGATGTCCATGCCGGAGGCGCCGACCAATGGGCCGCAGTGCGGACCTCCTGGGCCGGCTGGACGCCATCCGCGCTGCCACGGACACACCACATTGTCCGACTCTGACGCGGGTCCACGACCGGCTGAACACGCTCCTGGGGGCGGCCGGTTGCGGTACGTTGTGGGCGGCTCCCGGCACTTCCATTGCCGGGAGCCGCCCAGGAGTTGAGCAGCCCTGCCTACTGCTGTTCGAGCCCGGCGATGGCCACGATGTCGACGGAGCCGGAGAAGCGGTAGCTGTCGCCGGGGTTGAGCGGGGTCAGCTGGGCGGTGACCCGCACCGTGACGGTCCGGCCGTGGACGCTGACGACGTCGGCATGGACCTGGGCGGCGCTGAAGGGCATCTCGATCCTGGTGCCGGCCTGGTTCTCGGCCTGGAGGTTCCAGCACTTCAGGGCGACGTCGACCATGAAGTCTCCCGCGCTGTACTGGAGGATGGGCCGGTCGAAGTTCAGGCTCTGCTCCACCGTGGCGGGGTTGCCGCCGTTGTGGTTGCCGAACGCGAGGGTGGCCGACTTGAAGCCGGTGTCGTAGCTGTCACTCATGGGGGTGTCCTTCCCGATGGGGTGTGGACGATCTCGACGGTCGTCCTGGGCGGACGGGATGTGCCGCCCGCACCCCGGTTAGCTACCCTCTGCATGCAAACAAACGCTCGTGGTGACGGTCGCATATGAGTGTCGGCCGAGCATTGGTGCCTGCCCGCACTCCGGGCGCATCCAGGGCGTCCCGCGTCCGGGACGGCGCCACCGCCCGGAACCGGCGTCCTACCGGGCCTCGACCGGCTCGCCGCTGTCCTGGTCGAGGTTGAACACCCGCCGGTAGGAGTCGGTGACCACGGTGATCTGCGTGCGCCCGGTCCAACTCGCCCCCACCAGCCGGGCGTCGCCCGGTACGCCGCCGACGTCCGCCAGCAGCCAGCGCCGGGCCGACCAGCCCTCGCCGCTCTCCAGCAGCACCTGCCAGTGCTCGCCGGCCTGCGGTCCGGAGCCGTACGAGCGGTGCACCACCACCAGGGTCTGCTCGGCGCCGGCCGGGGCGACCTCCCGGCTGCGGGTCTCGGCCGCCGACACCTTGTGCGCGGCCAGCACGCCGAGCAGGAACACCACCCCGGCGGTGACCGTGACCGCCCGGGTGGCGGCCCGTACGGCGGTGCGGCGGTCGCTCAGCCAGGCGGCGGCGATCAGCGCGGCCAGTGCGCCGCCGAGCAGCAGCTCCGGCCGGTTCAGCAGGTCGGCGACCAGCATCAGACCGCCCGAGCGGCTCTCCCACTGCCCCTCGGTGTACAGCAGTACGGCCACCGCCCCGCAGGCCAGCAGTACCCGGATGAGGGCGCGCCTGGCTCGCGGTGTCCGGCTGGTCCGGCGTTCGTTCATCGTCCCCCCGGTCATGTGGTCACAGCTCCGCGAGAAGCTTCCGGCCCTCCGGCCAGTCGCCCAGCCCCGATTCCGAGTTGAGGTGCCCGTACGCGCCCCGCTCGACGTGGCGGGCGCCCCAGGCCGCCGCGAACTGCCGGGCCCGTGCCGGAGTCACCCACGGGTCGTCGGTGGAGGAGACCACCACCGACGGGAACGGGAACCGCTCCAGCGCCACCGGCCGGAAGCCCAGCAGCTCCGGCACCTCGGCGGTGTCGATGTCCGCCGGGGCGACCAGCAGCGCGCCCCGCACGGCGGCGGTCCGCCCGGCCGGCGCCCCCGCCACCCAGCGGGCCACGGTGACGCAGCCCAGACTGTGCGCGACCAGCACCACCGGTCCCTCGGCGGCGGCCGCCGCCACCGCCGCGTCCACCCGGGCCACCCAGTCGTCCTGGTCCGGGTGGTCCCAGTCCGCCTGCTCGACCCGGCGGAAGGCCTCCGGCTCGGCGGTCTGCCAGAGGGTCTGCCAGTGCGTGGGGCCGGAGTTCTGGTAGCCGGGGAGGATGAGGTAGGTGGTGCGGTCGGGCATGGCTCCTCCGGGAGTCGGTCGGGCGGGCTGCGGGCGATGGACGTCCGGTGAGCGGACGGGGGGCGGTCGGTGGGTGGTCGGTGAACGGGCAGCACGAGAGTCTAGGCCGCGCCCGCCGAGGCGCCGCAGCCGGGCGCCGGCCCGTCGCAAGAGCCGGGCGCCGCACCCGCTCGGCAGGCCCGTCGCAAGAGCCGGGCGCCGCACCCGTGACCGCAGCCCCTCCCGCACCCGCCACCGCCCCGGCGCGCAAGGCTCGCAAGCGGCGCACGAGCCGGGTGATGCGCCGCCGTGCACCCGGTGCGCCTGGTTGCCAACGGCGCGGCCGGTACGGGAGGTTGGACCGGGCCCGAGCGGCGGCGACCACCGCCCAGGGCTCGCACCAGGCCTGACGCTCGATCATGTGGAGGGATGTCGGCGATGACATCGAAGATCCTGCTCGTCACCGGGGACGCCGCCGAGTCGCTGGAGGTGTTCTACCCGTACCAGCGGCTGCGCGAGGAGGGCTACCAGGTCGACATCGCGGCCCCGACCAAGAAGCGCCTGCAGTTCGTGGTGCACGACTTCGTGGACGGCTACGACACGTACACGGAGAAGCCCGGCTACACCTGGCCCGCCGACCTCGCCCTGGCCGACGTCGATCCGGCCGACTACGTCGCCCTGGTCATCCCCGGCGGTCGCGCCCCCGAGTACCTGCGCAACGACCCGGAGGTCCAGCGGATCGCCCGGCACTTCTTCGACGGGGACAAGCCGGTCGCCCAGATCTGCCACGGCCCGCTGATCACCGCCGCCGCCGGGCTGCTCGACGGCCGCCGCACCTCCGCCTACCCGGCGCTCGCCCCGGACATCAAGGCGGCGGGCGCCGAGTTCGTGGACGGCGAGGCAGTGGTGGACGGCGTGGTCGTCTCGGCCCGGGCCTGGCCCGACCACCCGGGGTGGCTGCGGGCCTTCATCGAGGTCCTGCGCACCAAGGCCCCGCTGAGCTGACCCCGCTCCGGCCGTACCCCGAGAGAACTCGGGGTACGGCTCCGGGTCGCGGTCAGGGTCGCGGGCCCTCCTCCAGGCCGATGACCGCCGCCGTACGCCCTGCCATGGTGTCAACCGTCATGGAAACACCCGGGGTTGCCGGAACCCCGGTGGCCTCGAAGCAGGGAGAACGGCATGACCGCCGATCCGACCGCCCTTCGCCGCAGGCTCCGTCGGCCGGTGCTGCGTGCCGCCGTCACGGTGGTCGCGGGCGCCGCGCTGCTCGCCACCCTCGCCCCCGCGGCGATCGCCCAACCCGCCGACCGGTCCCTGGCCTCCGGCTGCCACGGTGCCCTCCATCTCACCGCCGCCGACCGCGCGGACCGGACGGACTCCGCCGAGGGCCGCGCCGACTGGGCCGCCGCGGACGCCTCCCTGGCCGGCCTCACCGATCCCGGCTACGCGACCTCGGCCCTCGGCGCCGTCCGCGAGAACGGCCGGCTGGTCTGGCGCAACGCCACCGGCGTCGCCGCCCTCGGCGGCCGGCCCGCCGACCCCGACGGCCGCTTCCGGATCGGCAGCGTCACCAAGACCTTCGTCGCCACCACTCTGCTCCAACTCGTCGGCGAGCGGCGGCTGGACCTCGACGACCGGCTGGAGTGCCTGCTGCCCGGCGTCGTCCCCAACAGCACCGCGATCACCGTCCGGCAACTGCTCGACCACACCAGCGGCGTCGCCAACTACACCCAGGACCCGGCCTTCGATCCCTACGACCAGGACTGGCTGACCGACCGCCGCTTCCGGCCGTACTCCCTCCAGGACCTGGTCGACATCGCGAACAGGTACCCGCCGGCCTTCCCTCCGGGCCAGGACTGGGCCTACTCCAACACCAACTTCGTGCTGATCGGGATGATCATCGAGAAGCTCACCGGCCACAGCTGGCAGGAGGAGGTCACCCGCCGGATCATCCGCCCGCTCCGTCTCACCGGCACCTCGATGCCCGGCGACTCGCCGTTCGTCCCGGGCCCGCACGCCCACGGCTACCTCAAGACGGCCGACGGCCCGGTGGACGTCACCCTGCTCGACCCCTCGATGGCCGGCTCGGCCGGTGCCGGCATCTCCACCACCGCCGATCTCACCACCTTCATCGGCGCCCTGCTCGGCGGCCATCTGCTGCCCCCGGCCGAACTCGCCGAGATGGAGCGGACCAGCGCGACCGGGGGCGGCCGGAACTACGGCCTCGGCCTCCAGCGCGTGGACACCCCGTGCGGCACCTTCTGGGGCCACGCCGGCGGCATTCCCGGCTACAGCACCCAGGTGCTCGGCTCGGCGGACGGCAAACGCCAGTTCGCCGCCTCCGTCACCGTCTACGACGTCGGGGACGGCACGGCCGCCGACGCCGCCTGGAACAGGCTGGCCGTCACGGCCCTGTGCGGTCCCCAGGCCCCCGCGCCCGCCCCCTCCACCGTTCCCGGGCCCGCACCCGACCCCGCCCGCACCGCGCCCGACCTCGCCCGCACCGCGCCCGACCTCGCCCGCACCGCGCCCTGACCGGCCCCCTACGCTGACCGGCGACAGACCGTCGACCGTCACACCAGGAGGACGAGCCATGGCAGAACCGCTGATCGCCGCCGTCGGGGGCAAGGTGCCCGCCGTCGACCCGGGCGCCTTCCTCGCGCCCAACGCCGTGGTCGTGGGGGACGTCACCGTCGCCGCCGGCGCGAGCATCTGGTACGGCGCGGTGCTGCGCGGCGACGCCGAGTCGATCACCGTCGGCGCGGGCAGCAACATCCAGGACAACTGCACCCTGCACGCCGACCCCGGCTTTCCGCTGGTGGTCGGAGCGCGCGTCTCGGTCGGCCACAACGCGGTGCTGCACGGCTGCACCGTCGAGGACGACGTCCTGGTGGGGATGAGCGCCACCGTTCTCAACGGCGCCCGGATCGGCACCGGCTCCCTGGTGGCCGCCGGGGCCGTGGTCACCCAGGGCATGGACGTCCCGCCCGGCTCCCTGGTCGCGGGCGTCCCGGCGAAGGTCCGCCGCCCGCTGACCGAGGAGGAGAGGACCGGCATCAAGGCCAACGGCGAGGGCTACCTCCTGCTCGCCGAGGCCCACCGGCAGATCTGAGGCGTTTCCCCGCGGCCGCAGCCGGTCGTAGACGGCGGACAGCCGGTGCAGCACCTCGGCGGCCCGGTTGAGGGCCTCCCATGACCGTCCGTTCCACCGGCCAGAGCTGAGCCCTGGACACCGGCCCCGGCCGCGACGTGCGCCACCACGTCCACGGCGGACCCGGCCTGGTGGCTCGGCGCCGCCCCGGCGGCGCTCATCGACCTCTGCAGGGGGTAGTGCTCACCGACCTCCGCCGGGGCCGGCAGGGCCTCACGGCGCCGGGACCAGGGCAGCGTCCGCCGGTTCACCCGCCGGTTCGACCGCCGGTTCGACCGGTGCGGGGGCCGGCGGGCGCCGGTCGGCGGTCCAGGCCAGCACCGCGACGGCGGCGCCGGAGGCGGCCAGGCCCGAGCCCACCAGGGTGGGCGAAGTCCAGCCGAACCCGGCGTCCAGCGCCAGCCCCCCGAAGTACGCCCCCTGGGCGTTGGCCAGGTTGAAGGCGCCCTGCACCGTGGCCGAGGCCAGGGTCGGCGCGCTGCGCGCCTTCTGCATGACCAGGGTCTGCACCGCCGGGACGATCGCGAAGCCGAACAGTCCGATCAGCACCACCGTGACGGCCGCCGACCAGCGGGCGTGCGCGGTCACCGCGAGCAGCGCCAGGGCGGCCGAGAGCATGACGAAGGCCGCGCAGACGGTCGGGCGCAGCGCCCGGTCGGCGGCGAACCCGCCGAGTACGTTGCCGATCGTCATCCCCACCCCGAACAGCGCCAGCACCAGGGTCACCGAGCCGGTCGCGTACCCGGAGACCTCGGTGAGCAGCGGCGCGATGTAGCTGTAGCAGGCGAACAGTCCGCCGCAGCCGAGCACCACCGTGGCCAGCGCCAGCCAGAGCTGCCCGCTGCGGAAGGCCCGCAGCTCGTGCCGCAGTCCGGACTGGGCGGGGGAGGGAAGGGCGGGCACCAGCCGGGCGATGGCGAGCGTTCCGGCGGCGGCGATCAGCACCACCACCAGCATGGTCGTCCGCCAGCCCAGGTGCTGGCCGAGCAGGGTGGCGGCCGGGACGCCGACGATGTTGGCGACGGTCAGTCCGGAGAACATCACCGCGACCGCCCGGGCCCGCCGGTCCCGCGCCACCAGCTCGGCGGCGGCCACCGCCCCGGCCCCGAAGAAGGCGCCGTGCGGCAGCCCGGTGATCAGCCGGGCGGCGGCCAGGGTCCAGAAGTCGGGCGCCAGCGCGCACAGCAGGTTGCCGGTCGCGAACAGCCCGGCGAGCGCCACGAGCACCGCCTTGCGGGGCTTGCCCGCGGCCAGCGCGGTGAGCAGCGGCGCGCCGACCACCACCCCGAGCGCGTAGGCGGAGATCAGCCAGCCCGCCTGCGGGATGGCGACATGCAGACTGTCGGCGACCTGGGGGAGCAGCCCCATGGCGGCGAATTCGGTGGTGCCGATGGCGAAAGCGGTGACGGCCAGCGCGAACAGCGCGAGAGGCAAGGGGTGGCTCCGGGGTGATGCCCGCGCCAGGGACGGCACGCGGCGGGTGGTTCGTTCACCGGGCATCCTAATCCGGCCGGATGACACCCCCGTGAGCCCCGTGTGACGAACGGGGATCGGGCGACCGAAGGGGGCGCGGGGGACCGTAGAGGGTCGCCGATGCGGCCGTGGCGCGGGAGACTGGGGTCATGTGCCGCAACATCAAGACGCTGCGACCGCCCGTGACGCCCGACGCCGACGAGGAGGACTTCCGCGCCGCCGCGTTGCAGTACGTCCGCAAGGTGTCCGGCTTCCGCGCCCCGGCCGCGCACAACCGCGAGGCCTTCGACCGGGCCGTGGACGCGGTCGCCGAGGCCACCGCCCGACTGCTGGACGAGCTGGAGGTCCGCGGCTCGCACGCCCGGGCCGCGGAGGCCACCGTCTGAGCGCCCGGCGCGTACGGGCCGCCCACAGCGAGCAGGAGCCGGTGATGAACCCCGCCAACCGTTACGCCCTCACCTTCCCCGGTACGCCCGGCACCCAGGCCCCGCAGGACGTGGTCGTGGTCACCCGGACCGATGCCAAGGGGCCGGGCGGGCACCCCGTGTACGAGGACGACAGCGGGATCGTCCGGGCCGAGATCAGCGACGCGGGGGAGGTCCGGATGCTCGCCAGCGGCGGACACCAGAACCCGCACGTGCCGGTGCACGCCCATCCGCTGCCGTAGCGGCCGCCCGCTGCCGTAGCGGCCGTCCGCCGTGAAGACCGTCCCGCTGCCGGGCCTGTTCGCCCCGGGCCCGTTCGCCCGGTCCGCCCCGGGCCCGTCCGCCGTAGGGCCGTTCCCGAACTCCCGCCCGCGAGGCGGTCCGTGGGGCGGTCCGTGGGGCACAATCGCCTCATGACCACAGCGATCTGGCAGGGGACCGTCGTCGCCGAGAGCGAGGACACCGTCGTCGTCGAGGGCAACCACTACTTCCCGGTCGACTCCGTCCGGGCCGAGTTCCTGCGGCCCTCCGACACGACCACGGTGTGCGGATGGAAGGGCACCGCCAACTACTACACGCTGGAGGTGGACGGGCGGAGCAACCCGGACGCCGCCTGGTACTACGCCGACCCGAAGCCCGACGCCGAGCACGTCCGGGGCCGGGTGGCCTTCTGGCGCGGGGTGGAGATCACCGAGTAGCGCGCACGGCACCCCTCCCGTACCGTCCCCTGCCCGCCCCCGGCGGTCGGGGGACGGGCATCGGGGGCGGGAGTTCGGGTCGGCCGGGCGTCGCGAGTAGGGTCAGGCGGCCGGGGGCGGGGCGACCGCGCCGCGCCCTTCCTTCACGCCGTTCACCATCGCCTGGTGGACGGCCCGCGCGGTGGTCTCGTCCGGTGCGGCCACCGGACTGCCGGAGACCGTGTACCAGTCGAGCGCGCCGGTGTACTGGACGGTCAGCCGGGCCTCGCCGTCCACCCACGTGGTGTGCACGGTGAGGTCGCCGGAGATCGGCCCGACCTCGGCGGTGGTGACCCCGCCGGGGCCGCTGATGATCGACTGGGTGGTCCAGGTCGCCCACGAGCTGCGCGGGTCCGCGGGCGGCCGGGCCTGTCGGCCGGTTTGATCGTGTTCGGTCATGCGCCTATCCTCCCCCGCCGGTGAGCCGCCGTCCGGGCAGCGACACCTGCGGTCGCAGGGACCGCCCGGTTCCGCCGGGCGGTCGAGTGGGTGTGGCGGACGGTCAGCTGTTGGGGCCGGATTCGTCCAGCATGGAGTCGCCCTCCGCCTGGGAGGTGTCCTGTGCGTGCAGGTTCTGCATCGAGGTGATGCCCTCCTCGGGGTCCACGGCGCGGACGTCCTCCTCGCGGTTCGTGCTCACCTCGGAGCGTTCGCTCATGTCGGTCATCGCGGGCTCCGTCTCCTCGGCCGGTCCCGGCAACGCCCGGGCCGGAGGCGTGGCTGGGCCGGATCGGTCTGTCGCTCCTCCAGCCTGCCCCCGGGCCGGCAGAGAGGCCAGTCGGGTGACCCGCGCTCCCGCCGCCGACACCCGCCGACGCCACCGGAACCCGCCGACGCCGCCCGCCGACGCCGCCGTCCCGACGTGCCAGCGCCGCGGCCGCTCGGGCTCACCAGCTCACGGGCAGTGACCGCATCCCGTAGATGAACGATTCGGTACGGAACTCCCGCTCACCCGGAGTGACGGCCAGCCGCAGTCCGGGCAGTCGCCGGAACAGGGTCTCCAAGGCGATCTGGAGCTCGGCCCGAGCGAGTGGCTGGCCCAGGCACTGGTGCACGCCGAAGCCGAACGCCATGTGCCGGCGGGCGTCGCGCTCCAGGTCCAGCTCGTCCGTGGGCCGCCGGTCGGCACCGCCGAACACCTCCTCGTCCCGGTTGGCGGTGGAGACCATCGCTATCACGCCCTCCCCGGCCCGGACGGTGACGCCGCCCAGTTCCACGTCCTCCAGCGCCACCCGGGGCAGCCCGGTGTGCACGATGGTCAGCAGGCGCAGCAGCTCCTCGACCGCGCCGGGCAGTGCGGCCGGGTCGGCGAGCCTGGGGACCTGCTCGGGCTGCTCCAGCAGCACGGCGGTCGACAGGGAGATCATGTTCGCGGTCGTCTCGTGCCCGGCGATCAGCAACAGCACCCCGGTGCTGGCGACCTCGTCCAGGGACAGGTCGTCCCGTACGGCGAGCCGGCTCAGGATGTCGTCCTCCGGCTGCTCGCGCTTGCGGGCCGCCAGGGCGCGCAGGTACGCCAGGACCTCGTCCTGGGCCGCCTTGAGCTGCTCCGTGGTGCTCTGCCGGCTGAGCAGGGTGCGGCTCAGGCCCTGGAAGCGGTCGCGGTCCTCGTAGGGCACGCCGAGGAGCAGGCAGATCACCAGCGAGGGCACCGGCAGCGCGAACTCGGCGACCAGGTCGGCCTCGGTGCGGCCCTCGGTCATCCGGTCCAGCGCCTCGTCCACGATCCGCTGGATGTCCGGGCGCAGCGCGGCCACCCGCTTGACCAGGAAGTCGCCGGTGACCATGCGGCGCAGCCGGGCGTGCTCGGGGTCGTCGAGCCGCAGAAAGCTCGGGTTGTCGCTGATCAGCGTCTCGCGGCTGCCGGGGACCAGCAGCGGGAACGCCGGGTGGCGCACGTCCGCGCTGAACCGGCGGTCGGACAGGACGGTGCGGACCTCGGCGTAGCCGGTCGCCAGCCAGCAGGAGCTGCCGTTGGGCAGGTCGGCGCGGGTCATCGGGCCGGTGGCGGCGGCCTCGGTGTACGCGGGCGGCGGGGCGAACGGGCAGCCGCTGGAGTGCGGGGCCGGCAGGGGGACGGCCTGGGCGGCGGGTGTGGTGGTCACGGTGGGGGTCTCCTCGCGTCGCGGTGTGCTGGGGTCGCGGTGTCCTCGTGGGGTAGTCGTGGGCCGTGGGGTAGTCGGGGACGTGCGGTAGTCGTGGGCCGTGAGGTTCTCGTGGGCCGTGGGGTCGCCGCCGCTCCGGTCAGGTGCCGGCCCGGTCCGCCCCGTCCTCGGTGACGGTGATCGCGCCGCCCGGGCAGAGCTCGGCGGCCAGTCGGACGTCATCGAACTGGTCCGGCGGCAGCATTGTTTGACGGAGCTTCACCAGACTGTCCCGCTCGTCCTGGTCGAAGACCTCGGGGGCGTTCATGACGCACATCCCGGAGCTGCAGCAACGGTCCCGGTCGACGCGCACCTGCATGTCGGGCACCTCTCGCCAGTGCGCCGCCGGCTGCCCGGCGGCCGCCTCTTGTTGTCATGGCCAACCTAACCGCCGCTCGTCCGTCCACGGAGTGCGCGGTGGTCGGATCACCGAGATTGGCCGATTCGGCACTCGTGCCAACCCTCGTTCGGGGAAGCAGGTTTGAGTTTCCTTTACGCCATCGCGCGGCGAAGGACGCCGGGCCACAGGGCGAGGTTCACAGCCCCTCGGCGGCCGCCAGCTCCCGTACGGTGGCGACGGTGTCCGCCTCGGCGGCGCTCTTGTCCGGCCGGTAGCGCACCACCCGGGCGAACCGCAGTGCCAGCCCGGCGGGGTAGCGGGGGCTGCGCTGGAGGCCGTCGAAGGCGATCTCGACGACCAGTTCCGGCCGGACCCACACCGTCCGGGCGTCCCGCCCGGTCTCCCGGGCGAGCAACTCGGCGGTCTGCCAGGTGAGGGTCGCGTCCGTCAAGCCCTTGAAGGTCTTGCCGAGCATCACCCACGGGCCGAGGCCCGGCTCGGCCGCGGTCGCCCGGGCCCCCAGGTGCAGATTGCTCAGGAACCCCTGGCGGCGGCCGCTGCCCCACTCGGCGGCCAGCACGACCAGGTCCAGGGTGTGCCGGGGCTTCACCTTGATCCAGCCCGCCCCGCGCCGCCCCGCCGCGTACCCGGCCGCCGGGTCCTTCACCAGCACGCCCTCGTGGCCGAGCGCCAGCGCCTCCCGGAAGAACGCCAGGGCCTGTGCCCGGTCCCCGGTCTCCGTCCGGGCCACCCGCAGCGCCTCCGGCACCGCCTCGTCCAGCGCCGCCCAGCGCTCCCGGCCCGAACGGTCCACCAGGTCCTCGCCGTCCCGGTGCAAGAGGTCGAAGAAGTAGACGCTGAGCGGCACTTCGGCCCGCAGCCGGCCCGGATCCTGCCGGGAGGCGGAGCGCGCCGCGGTCTCCTGGAACGGGCGCGGCCGCCCGTCCCGACCGAGCGCGATCGCCTCGCCGTCCAGTACCGCCGTCCGCACCGGCAACGCGAGCGCGGCCTCCACCACCTCGGGCACCCGCGCGGTGATGTCGTCCAGGCTGCGGGTGAACACCGCGATGTCGTCACCGTCCCGGTGCACCTGCACCCGGATCCCGTCCAGCTTCCACTCCACCCCCGCCGGACCGGTGCGCTCCAGCGCCGACGCCACGTCCGGCGCCGAAGCGGCCAGCATCGGCCGCACCGCCCGGCCCACCTCCAGGCCGAACCCGGCCAGCGCCGCTGCGCCGCCCCGCAACGCCGCCTCCGCCACCGCGCGCGCCGACCCCCGGAACATCAACGCCCGGCGCACCGCCGCCACCGGCACCCCGGCCGCCTGCGCGACCGCCTCCCCGACCAGCGCGTCCAGGGCCCCCTGCCGCAGGTCGCCGACCAGCACCGCCCGCAGGAACCCCTGCTCCACCTCCGTCGCCCGCCCGAACAGCCCGACCAGCAACCGCCGCCGCTCCGACTGCGACCCCGGCCCGCTCACCCCCGCGAGCCGCTCCAGCTCCCGCTCCACCTCCCGCACCCCCAACGAGGCCTCCGCCGCCGGCCCCGGCAGGTCCCGCAGGCCCGCCCACCCCACCCCCGTCCGCAGCCGCTGCGCCTCACCCGACAGCAGCACCACCGCCGCGGCCCCCTCCTCCGCGCCCAACTCCCGCAGGCACCCCGCCAACAACGCCACCTTCGCCCGCCGCCCGGGCTCCGCCGCCACCTCCCGCGACACCACTGCCAACCGCCACAACCCCATCCGCCCACACCTCCACCCCCAGCATCGGCGCCCGGGCCCAGCCGTGCACCCGGACACCGGCTTCGCCGCGCGCCGCGGCAGGCCCCGTTCCGGCGATTCGCAGCCCGCCCCGCGCTCCTCCGGCGCATGCGTGCCTCCCGGTGGCAAGCCGGCGCCCGTGCCCACCCCCGCAGAAGGCACCGGCTCCGGCAGCCCACTGTCTGCGCGCTCCGGTGCTCTCGTGCGTAGGCTGGGCCCTTCTCGGGGCGCCGCGCCGGTGAGGGGGTCGCGGCGGTGAGGGGAGTCGCCGTGTCGATCGAGTTCGTTCGCCGGGTGGACGGCCTGGTCCACCGCTACCGCCTGGACGGCGAGTTCAACGGCAGGCCGTCGTTCAGGCGGGTGGACCTCGACGTCCGGTGCCTGTGGCTGCCCGCGCGGGGCTGGTGCACCGTCGGTGCCGACGGGATCCCCAACGGCTGGCCGCTGCACGGGAGATCGGATCAGGCGACGTTTCCGCCGCTGGGCCCGTGGCGCAGTTGGAAGGCCGGCAGGTCGTACCTCTACGACCTGTGCCGCACCCGTCCGGTCAGAGCCGGGTGAGCTCGCCCAGGCCCAGGGTGCGCAGGGTGTGGTTGGCCAGCTGGAGGTGGCCGACGGCGTTGGGGTGGGCGGGGTCGTCGAGCCACGCGATCGCCTCGCCGTCGGGGAAGGTGGCGAGCCAGTGCGCCTCGTGGTCGACGAGCAGCGCGCCGGTCTCGGCTGCGAGTTCACGGACGGCCCGGCAGTACGCGGGCAGTTCGAGGTGGGGCATGTTCCCGGCGTGGCTGACCACGACGGGCGTGTGCAGCACGATCTGTGCACCGGAGCTCCGGCGGATGATCTCGCGCATGGCGTCGCGGAACTCCGCGACCCCGTCGGGCCCGGCGTGCGCGTCGTTGGTGCCGAGCGACAGCGACAGCACGTCCGGCGCGAACCGGCCGATGACGAAGTCGTACGCCCCGAGCACGTCGGTGGCCCGCCAGGCGGACACGCCCGTGTTGATCACGATGTCCGTCAGCCGGTCCAGCTGCCAGCAGATCCGTTCCCGCACGTGCTCGACCCAGCCGCGCGCGCCGTGGGTGTGTTCGACGGCCTGGGTGATGCTGTCCCCGGCCATCACCCAGGTCATCGGATTGTCGGAGAGCTCGATCACGACGTTTCCCCCTCGGATGTCCTCGCAGCCTCCTGCTGCGACGCTCGGGCCGTCGATCCTAGAGCGCACTCGACCGGCAGCCGCTCACCGGGGCAGGGGCATTCCGTCCCGGGCGAGGAACCCGCCGGCCTGCGAACGCCGTACCGCCCACTCAGCGTTACTGCTTGACATGGTGCGTAATACTGTAACGCGCGCGGTCCGGGGCGCCGTCGGAGCCGGCCGCGCCCGCGTACACGCCCTGCAGCTCGGAGCACCACATGCACCCCTTCCTCGACCACCCCGGGCCGCTGGCCTTCGCGCACCGGGGTGGTGAGCTCGGGCACCCCGAGAACTCGCTGGCCGCCTTCGAGGCCGCCGTCGCGCTGGGGTACCGGTACCTGGAGACGGATGTGCACGCCACCGCGGACGGTGTGCTGGTGGCCTTCCACGACTCCCGGCTGGACCGGGTGACCGACCGCGGCGGAGCGGTGGCCGAGCTGCCGTGGGAGGAGGTCCGCCGGGCCCGGATCGGGGGCACCGAGCCGGTCCCGCTGCTGGAGGACCTGCTCGGCGCGTTCCCCGGGGTCCGTTTCAACGTGGACGTGAAGGCGGCGCCGGCCGTCGGGCCGCTGGTCGAGGCGATCCGCCGGACCGGCGCCTGGGACCGGGTCTGCGTCGGCGGCTTCTCCGACAGCCGCCTCGCCGCCGTCCGCGCCGCCGCCGGTCCCCGGCTGGCGACCTCGCTGGGCCCGCGCGAGGTGGCCCGGTTGCGGCTGCGCTCGCTGGCCGGTCCGCTGCTGCCCGGGCGCGCGGCGCCGTTCGCCGGGGTGTGCGCGCAGGTGCCGGAGCGGCACAGGGGGGTGCGGGTGGTCGACCGGGCCTTCGTCCGGGCCGCCCACCGGCTCGGGCTGCAGGTCCACGTGTGGACTGTGGACGATCCCACACGGATCAGGGCTCTCCTCGACCTGGGTGTGGATGGCATCATGGCGGATCGCATCGACGTCCTGCGGGACGTCCTCGGCGAGCGCGGCTGCTGGACGGACGGCAGCACCGGCTCCAGCACGGTGAAATAGGAGCCCCATGAGCACCACGGACCACTTGCCGGACGACGTCTCGTCGCCCCCGGCGTCCGCCGGCGAAGGCCGGGACCTGCGCCGGATGCAGTTCGGCTGGTACGTCAACGACTGGGCCAACGCCGCCTTCTCGGCCACCGTCCTGACGGTGTTCCTCGGGCCGTACCTGACCGAGGTGGCGAAGAACGCCGCCGACGCGTCCGGCGACGTGCACCCGCTGGGCCTGACGATCCGTGCCGGATCGTTCTTCCCGTACACGGTCTCCTTCTCGGTGCTGATCTCGGTCGCGGTGATGCTGCTGACCGGCACGGTCGCCGACCGCACCGGGCGGCACAAGGAACTGATGTGCGGCTTCGCCTACGTCGGCGCGCTCGCCACCATGGGGATGTTCCTCCTGCACGGAGACCGCTACCTGCTCGGCGGCGCGCTGCTGGTGGTCGCCAACATCGCCTACGCGGTGTCCGTGGCGCTCTCCTACGCCTACCTCCCGGGCCTGGCCGCCCCCGACGAGCGCGACGCGGTCTCCTCCAAGGGCTGGGCGTACGGCTACGCGGGCGGCGGACTGCTGCTGATCGCCAACCTGGCGCTGTTCCAGGGCCACGACGCGCTCGGCCTGTCCTCCGGCACCGCGGTGCGGATCTGCCTGGCCTCGGCCGGCCTGTGGTGGGCGCTGTTCACGATCGTCCCGATGCTGCGGCTGCCCTCCCGGGCCGGCGTCGTGCGCGAGCGCGCCGCGGCCGCGCCCGACCGGCCCGCGGCCGGCAGCCTGCGCGAACTCGGCCGCACCCTCAAGGGCATGCGCAAGCACCCGCTGACGCTGCTCTACCTGGCCGCCTTCCTCTGCTACAACGACGGCATCCAGACCGTCGTCTCGCAGGCCTCGCTGTACGGCAGCGAGGAGCTCGGGATGGAGCAGACCTCGCTGGTCATCGCCGTCCTGATGGTCCAGATCGTGGCGATCGGCGGTGCGCTGCTGCTCGGCCGGATCGCCCGCCGCCACGGCGCCAAGAAGACCATCCTCGGCTCGCTGGTCGGCTGGGTGGTCACGCTGGCCCTCGGCTACTCCATGCCCGCCCACCAGCCGGTCTGGTTCTACGCCCTGGCCTGCATGATCGGCCTGGTGCTCGGCGGCAGCCAGGCGCTCTCCCGCTCGCTGTTCTCCCACCTCATCCCGGCGGGCCGGGAGGCCGAGTACTTCAGCGTCTACAAGGTCAGCGACCGCGGCACCAGCTGGATGGGCCCGCTGGTCTTCGGCCTCGCCTACCAGGTGACCGGCAGCTACCGCTCGGCGATCATCTCGCTGCTGGTCTTCTTCGTGATCGGCTTCGCGGTGCTGGTGAAGGTCCCGGTGCGCCGCGCCATCGAGGCCGTCGGCAACCCGGTGCCCGAGCGGCTCTGACCCGGCCTCGGGCGGCCGGGACCGCAGCCCGGCCGCCCCGGTCCCGGACGGCTCAGAGGCCGGTGACCAGCCGCCCGATGCCGTCGAGGAACTCCTCCAGGGTGGCGGCGGCGAGCTCGAAGTCGCCGTCGGAGGAGGCCGTGGTCGACCTCCAGACCCGCCCGCTGTGCCCGGTCGCGAACAGGTGGCCTCCGCCGTCGCTGCCGAAGACCAGCGCCAGCCGCTCGCCCTCGATGGCCGGGGTGCCGTGCTCGCGGATGTGCGCCTCGACCGCCTGCGGCGGGTGGACGAAGTAGCCGTTGTCGACGTCAGGCAGCGACGCCCGGTCCAGCACCGCGTAGAGCGTCGCCAGGTCCGGCGGGACCGGCAGCAGCTCGCCGAGCGCCGCCGCCGCCCGTCGCCCGGCGTCCGTCGCGGAGGTCAGCGCGTTCTCGCCGGGCGGGAAGCCGTACCTCGCGGCGAAGGAGCGGGTGAACCCGGCGAGGGCGGCGCCGGTCTCCGCGCACCAGCTCCGGAGCCACTCCGGGTCGAGCTGCGGACCGGGCAGCGGGGTGGGGTTCCGGAGGTCGATGGTGACGGACCTGCGCCACCCGGCTCCGGGGCGGGCGGTGCCGGGACGGGTCTCCGCCGCTTCCTCCGCCTCCTCCATCCCCTCCAGCTCCTCCGCCCGCTCGGCCCGCAGCTCCTCCACCGCCCGGGCGCCCAGGGCGCGCAGCCGTGCCCGGCCCTGCTCGTCGAGCTCCTTACCGCCCGGGTGGAGGACGATGTGCTGGACCCCGTCCTCGTCCTGCCAGCTGTAGCTCCGGTACTGCGTCGTCGGCTCGTCCACCGCCGGGAACCTCCGCTCCGTGGCCGTCGGGTCGACCCACCGTAGGCGATGAGCCCGTTCCGGGGGAAAGCGCTTCACCCTCCCGGGTAGCGCCCGCCGGGGTGTGCGGGTAGCCGCCGGAGTGGAGTGCGCGGCGGGCGGGGTTGGACGGGGTGGAGATCGGCCGGCGGCCGACGGGGCGTCATGCTGGGCCGGCCCGTCCGAGCGACCGACCGAGGAGAGCGAATTGAGCACCACTCCCGTGAACCGTTGGACCGTCAGTGCGCCGGAGGCCGGCGACTACCCCGCCTGGCGCGAACTCTTCCGCGGCTACTGCGCGTTCTACCGGGTGCCGATGCCGGAGGAGAAGGCCGAGCTGGTGTGGTCCTGGCTCCACGACCCGGCGCACGAGCTGGAGGGCCTGCTGGCCCGGGACGCCGACGGGACGCCGGTCGGGCTGGCGCACTTCCGGCCGTTCGCCCGTCCGCTGCACGGCGCGGTCGGCGGCTTCCTGGACGACCTGTTCGTCGCCCCCGAGGTGCGCGGCGGCGGGGCGGTGGACGGGCTGCTGGCCCGGCTGCGGGAGATCGCCGCCGAGCGCGGGTGGAGCACGGTGCGCTGGATCACGGCGGACGACAACCACCGGGCGCGCGGCAAGTACGACCAGGTCGCCACCCGGACGATGTTCGTCACCTACGACATGGCCCCCGAGGCCCCCGGGGCCGGGTCCCGCTGAGTCAATCGGGGCACGTGACCGGTTCGCACGACCAAGTCGCCGGACACTCGTTCGGACTTTCTGTTATCGGCACTCCGCCGGGGGGTCTCCCAGGTGTCGGCACCCGACCAGCCGACCTGGACAGAAAGCAGTGGCCACGTGAACAGCGACGACAGGACGACCATCAGCCCGGTGACCGGCGGCGGGGACGGCGGTCACGGCCGCCCGGGCGGCCGGGCCGCGCGGCGGGCCGCCCAACGGCACCAGGGCCGCGGCCGCCGGGGGCGCGGGCGTGGCGGGTTCGTGCCGGTGACGGCGGTCGTCGCCGCCGTGGCCGGGACCGGACTGCTCGCCGCGCTGGCCGGGGCGGGGTACGCGGCGTTCGACGGCAAGCAGTCGGACCGGGACCTCGCCGGCCAGGCGGCCGCGGCCGACTCGCTGGTCGCCGCCGAGCTGGGGACCCACGACGGCATACAGGTGCCGGGCGCCGGGGGGACCGACCCCTCGGGCGCCGCGCTGCCCTCCGGCGGCCCGACGGCGACCGGCCCGGCGGCCACCCCGAGCGCGACCGCCACCGCGAGCGCCTCGGCCTCCCCGACGGCCGCGCCCACCGCCACGGCGACCGCGAGCGCCCGGCCCACCGCCACCGCGAAGGCGAGTCCGACGGCCACCCGTACGGGGGCGAACGGTGGCGGCGGGGTCGCGGCCCAGCGGGCCGCCGCCGCTCCGGCCGCCCCGGCGGGCGGCGGCCCGAACGCCTCGTACACGCAGCAGGTCGTGGACCTGGTCAACGGCGAGCGCGCCAAGGCCGGTTGCGGTCCGGTCAGCGCCGAACCCCGGCTGGCGAGCGCGGCCCAGTCGCACAGCGACGACATGGCCGACCGCAACTACTTCGACCACGCCAGCCCCGAGGGCTACCACGCCGACCACCGGATCGAGGCCGCCGGCTACCGCTGGAGCACCTGGGGCGAGAACATCGCCCGCGGCCAGAAGGACCCGGCGGCGGTGATGGACGCCTGGATGAACAGCCCGGGCCACCGGGCCAACATCCTGAACTGCTCGTTCACCCAGCTCGGGGTGGGCGTGCGGACCGGCGCCAACGGTCCGTGGTGGACCCAGGTGTTCGCCGCCCCGGCCTGATCGGGGCCCGGCGAGGGTTCCGGCCGGCTCCCGGCCCCACTCATCAGAAGTAGTCCGATTTTCCGATTCCGCGCACATTGTTGTTATCTGATCACTCCCCACAGGTCTCCGAGGAGGCAGCGGCGGACGGAAACACGGCAAGACGGAGTGCGGACCATGAACGCTGATGTGCAGAACAGGACCGGGACGACCCTGGTACGCGCGGCGCAGGCAGGTGACCGGCAGGCCCAGGAGGCCCTGGTCGCCGCCTGGCTGCCGCTCGTCTACAACGTGGCCGGCCGCGCCCTCGGCGGCCACGCCGACGTGGACGACGTCGCCCAGGAGACCATGATCCGGGCCCTGGACGGCCTGGACGGGCTCCGCGAACCGGAGTCCTTCCGGTCCTGGCTGGTCGCCATCACCATGAACCAGGTCCGTCGCCGCCATGCCGCCGGACAGCAGCAGCCCACCGTCGGCGGCCTCGACGAGACCTGGGAAGTCGCCGACCCCCGGTCCGACTTCACCGACCTGACCATCCTGCGGCTCGGCCTGTCCGGCCAGCGGCGCGAAGTGGCCGAGGCCACCCGCTGGCTGGACCCGGACGACCGCGAGCTGCTCGCCCTGTGGTGGCTGGAAGCGAGCGGCGAACTCTCCCGCGCCGAGCTGGCCGAGGCGCTGGACCTGAGCCCGCAGCACGCCGCCGTCCGGGTCCAGCGGATGAAGAAGCAGCTGGAGGCCGGACGGGTCGTGGTCCGCGCCCTCGGCGCCTACCCGCGCTGCCCCCAACTCGCCGAGGTCACCGCCGGGTTCGACGGCACCCCGAACTCGGTCTGGCGCAAGCGGATAGCCCGGCACATCCGCGGCTGCGCCGACTGCGACGGCCTCGGCCGCGACCTCTTCCCCGCCGAGGGCCTGCTGGCCGGCCTCGCCATGGTCCCGATCCCCTCGGCCTCGCCCACCCTGCTGCACCTCCAGCACACGGCGGCCACCGCGGCGACGGCCGGGCACTCCGCCACCGCCGCGGGCGCGACGGGGACGGCCCCGGGCGCGGTGGGGACGGGCGCGGCGGGCGGGGCCGGCACAGCGGGCACGCCGGGTGCAGCAGGCGCGGGCTCGGGCGCGGGCTGGGGTGCGGGTTCGGGCGCCGGTTCGGGTACGGCCACCGGCGCGGCCACCGGCTCCGGCGCGCACGGCGGTTGGGCCGGCACCGCCGCCCGCAAGGCCGTCCTGGCGAGCGGCGCGGCCGCCGCGGTCGCGGTCACCACGCTGGCCCTGGTCTGGCCGAACCACAGCGAGCCGCCGAGCGCGGCCGCACCCGAACCCAGCACTCCGGCCGCCGCGATGGACACCCCGGCGGCCCTGATCGCGATCCCGGCCGCCACTGCCACGGCCACCCCGACGCCGACGCCCACCGAGACCCCGACGGCGACGCCCACGCCCACGCCGACCGCGACCCGGTCGGCCACCGCCGCGCCGCCGCCCACCCTGGAGCGGCAGTTGGTGGACCTGGTCAACGCCGAACGCGCCAAGGCGGGTTGCGCCCCGCTGCGGATCGACCCCCGGCTGCACAACTCCGCGCAGAAGCACACCGACGACATGGCCGCCCGCGGCTTCTTCGACCACGTCAACCCGGACGGCGTCCGCCCGGACGCCCGGATCACCGCGGCCGGTTACCGCTGGTCCCAGTGGGGTGAGAACCTCGACCGGGGCCCGACCACGCCGGCGGCCGTCTTCGCCCGCTGGATGGACGGCGGCATCCACCAGTCCAACATGCTCGACTGCGGCTTCAAGGACATCGGCGTCGGCATCGCCGCCGGCCCGGCGGGCACCCTGTGGACCCAGGACCTCGGCGCCCCGATGTCCTGACGGGCCGGGTTCTCCGCCCGCCGTCGGGGCCTGCACCGGCCCCGGCCCCGGCCCCGGCGGCGGGCGGCGGCGTGCCGGATTCCGGCCAATCTCTTGATGCGATCATGCCAGCGCTATTGGATCGTTCCAATTACGGTTAGGGTCGCACCAGCTCCACAACCCGGCGCCGCGCGGCCGCTCGTGCGGCGCCGTCCGGACCTGCCGATTGGACTGGTGTGAAGTGAACAGACTGCGTCACCGAACCCGCGGCCGACTCGCCTCCCTGGTCGGGGCGGTCGCCCTGCTGACGGCCATCCTCACCGGTGTCACCGCCGCAACCGCGAACGCCGCACCCGCCGTTGCAACCGTGCAAGCCGCAAGCGCGAACGCCGCAAGCGCACCCGCCGCAAGCGCACCCGCCGCAGCCTCCGCCCCCGCCCGCGCCGCCGTCTCGGCCCAGGCCGCGGCCGGAATCGGGTGGATCTGCAACGGATCGCCCGTCACCCCGGGCTATGTCCTCACCAGCCACACGAACAACGGCTGCAACGGCGCCGGCATGTGGTGGCAGACGCCCGTGCGGGACGGGATCTGGACCTGCGCCACCTCCCCGATCCCGGCCGGGTACGTGCTCTCCGGCCACAACCCCACCGGCTGCGACGGCTACGACTCCTGGTACATGCGGCTGCCCGTCGACGGCCTGTGGACCTGCGGCACCTCGCCGATCCCGCCCGGCTACGTGACCACCCAGCACGCAGGCAGCGGGATGGGCTGCGCCAACATCGACGCCTGGTACATGCAACTGGCCCGGGACGGCCTCTGGGTCTGCGCGGGCTCGCCGATCCCGCCCGGCTACGTGACCACCGGCCACAACACCAACGGCTGCGGCGGCATCGGCTCCTGGTTCGAGGTGGTCGCCAGGCCCGGCCTGCTGGTCTGCCCCAACGTGCCGATCCCGCCGGGATACCGGCTCGGCAACTACAACGGCGCCGGCTGCAACGGCCTGGGCGGCTGGTACCTGCTCCGCAGCTGACCGCGACTCACCCCGACCGCCCCGGACACGCTCCCGGGGAGGGGAACCGCTCGACGGCCGCACCCATCCCCTCCCCGGGCCCCGACCCGGACCCACCGCGGCGGAGCGCCGGGCCGGCTCAGGGACCGCCCGGTTCCGCCCCGGCGCGTTTTCGGCGCTCGACGCGGGTGCCGGAGACCACCGCGGCGGTCAGGCTGGCCGCGATGATCGCCTCGGCCCAGAAGAACGCGATGTAGTCGAAGAGCGAGCCGATCGGCGGCCCGCCCGGTGCCGCGTTGCGCAGGCCGACCAGCGCGAACAGGGTCGCCGCCATCCAGCCGAGGGCGGGCCACACCATGCCCAGGCGGCCCCGGTACAGCACCTCCGCGCCGACCATGACGGCCAGCGCCAGTGCCCACATCGCGCCGATCATGAACCAGGCCAGGATCAGCGTGCTGCGCGCCCGGGTGGCCCGCGCGTCCAGGACCACCGTCCCGGCCACCGGGCCGTCGGCGCGGGGGTGGACGGCGAAGAACGGGTCCGCGTCGGCGAAGACCAGGCCGACGGGTACGGCGCCGGCGCCGTCCGAGGCCGAGAAGGTGACGGTGAACCGGTAGCGGTCGAAGGGGTAGTCGGTCTCGGTGCCGCCGTAGAGGCCGGCCTGGACGAGCTGTGGCGCCGCCACCTCCCCGGGCGTCGTCCGCAGCACCGTCCTGGTGATCCCCCCGACCGTGATCTCCACCTCGCGGGTGAAGGCGGACGGGCCGGGGCCCTGGGCCAGGCCGCCGTGCGGAACGGGCACGACGAACAGCGCCAGTTGCGCCCCGCCGGGGTCGAAGTCCTGGGAGGCGACGTTGAGTTCGACCCAGTCGGGGGTGCTCGGCGTCGCGAGCGCCCGGCTCTGCTGCCGGGTCTCGCGCTCGTCGAGGTAGAGCGTGACACCCGTCCCGCAGGCGAGGACCAGGAGCAGGACGGCGAGGGCGAAGCGGTGGCCGCGCAGCCTGCCGAACACGCTCACCTCACGGCGCGATCTCGAACGCGGGCGGCTTCAGCCCCGCGAGGCAGCCCTTGTCCGGAGCGGTCGGGGTGTTGAAGAACGACCGCGTGATGGACTGCGCGCACGGCGAGTCGGCGAAGACCACGTGGGCGACGTAGGGGATGGTCAGCTCCGTGGACCGGCTCAGCGTGCGGGCGGCGTACGCCCCGTTGCTCGGTGCGGTCTGGGCGTCGAACCCGCCGGACAGCACCAGGGTCGGAATGTCGCTGCGCGTCACGTCCCGGATCGAGGCGTCCGCCGGCGGTACGTGCCAGGCCCGGCAGTCCCCGTGGAGGAAGGCGAGCAGCGGGGCGTTGGCCACCACCGACCGGGGGAAGGTCGGGAATTCCCGCTGCCCGGCCCGGCTCACGTCGGCCCGGCTCTCGAACGGCGTCCACTCGCGGCAGAAGACCCCGTACGCGAGCCCGTGGGACATCCTCCCGATGGCCTGCGGGCTGAGCTTGCCGCCCGCCCACTGCTCGGCGACCCGCTGCGGCTTGCCGTGGGCCAACTCGTCGATGGAGCGGGGCACTCCGGCCGCCACGTGGGTGGCGGAGACCAGCCAGTTCACCAGGGCCCCGCCGTCCAGCACGACCTCGGCCGGCTCCGGGCGGCCCGGAACGGGGACGGTGGTGGTGACCGGATCGTCCTCCAGCCGGCTGACGAGGCGCTCGAAGGTGCCCTTCAGGTCCGGGTAGCGGGCGTTGCAGGCGGGCTGCTCGGCGCAGGCCTTGAACAGGCCGTCGAAGCCCTCGCGCGCGGCCTTCCAGGTCACGGCCCCGCCCGCCAGGGACGGCGGCAGCACGCCGTCGATGCCGACCGACCGGATGCCCTTCGGGTGCAGGCGCATGTAGATCAGGGCCAGATCGGTGCCGTAGGAGATCCCGAACACGTTCCACTGCTCGACGCCCAGCGCCAGGCGCAGGTCCGCGTAGTCGGCGGCGCTCTCGGTGCTGTCGTACGCGGCGAGGTCGGCCCCCCGGGCCGCCAGCTGGTCGCGGCAGGCCCGGGTCGCCCGGACGTGCTGGTGTCCGGTGGACCGTGCGTCGTAGACGAGGCCGACGGCGCGTGCGGTGAACTCGTCGATGTTGGGGCAGGTGAGCGCCGGGTCGGCGGCGTAGGTGCCCCGCTGGGACATGAAGATCACGTCCCGGTCGCGGTTCAGGCCGCCGTTGAGCGCGAGTTGGATCTCGGAGACCGCGTCGTCGCCGGGGCCGCCGGCGAGCCACACGATGGGGTCGTCCGCGGTCCGGTGCGCGGCCGGCACCACCGCGACCCCGAGGGTGATCTTCCGCCCGTCGGGTCGGTTCCGGTCCTCGGGCACGGTGAGCGTTCCGCAGCGGGCCCCCTTCAGTCCGGGGGCCGGGTCGGCGGTCCGCGGGCAGGGGCCCGGCTGGTAGCGGGCGTGGCCCACGGTCCGGGCGACGCTGCCGAGGGGTTCCCCGGCGCCGGCCCCGGCCCGGGCGGGCGCCGCGGCGAGGCCGGTGACGAGGACGCCGGCCGTGGCCCCGGCCAGGGTGGTCAGGAGCCGTCGCGTGGCGGGCCGGTGACGGACTGGGCGGTGGGGGCTCATGAGGACTCCGGAGCGGGGGTGACGGTGAACGGCTTCGGGGCGAGCGCGGCCGCGCAGGAGGTGTCCGGCGCGGCCGGATCCGCCAGGAAGGAGGCCAGGACGCGCTGCGCGCACGGGGATTGGGGGACGACCCAGTGGCCCACCCCGGGGATCCGCACGGTGGTCGGGCGGGACAGCGTCCGAGCCGCGTACGACGCCCAGGCCGCCCCGGACTTCGCGTCGAAGGTCCCGGAGAGGAGCAGCACCGGCACGTCGCCGACCGTGGCCACCCGCTGGACGTCCGTGCGGTCGGGGACGTCCCAGGCGCGGCAGACGCGGTACTCGAAGGGCAGCTGCGGCGCCTGGGCCAGCACCCGGGCCGGCCAGTCGGGGAAGGCCTCGCGGCCCGCCTCCAGCAGGTCGTGGTGCGAGTTGTCCGGCACCCACTCGGCGCACGCCACCGACTGGGTCAGCCCGTGGGCGGTCTCGCCGACGGGTGTCCCGGCGCCCGCGGCCCGGGCCCGGGCGAAGCGCTCCGGATTCCCGCGGGCGAGTTCGTCGAGTGCCGCGGGGACGTCGGCGGCCTTGACGGCGTTGGCGACCAGCAGGTTCACCAGGGCGCCGCCGTCCAGGACGACCTCCACCGGGGCCCCGCCCGACGGCGGCCGTGCCGTCAGCCGCAGCGGGTGCGCCTCCAGCCGTCGGACCTGCCGGCTCAGCGTGCCCGGCAGGTCCGGGTAGCGGCTGCCGCAGGCCGGCTGGGCGGCACAGGCCGCGAGGACCGCCCCGATCCCCTCCCGGGCGCTGTCCCAGGTCCACGGCAGGCTCACGACGTCCGGGGGCACCACCGAGTCGATCGCCACCGAGCGGATCCCCTCGGGGTGGCGCCGCAGGTAGGTCAGAGCCAACTCGGTGCCGTACGAGTACCCGTAGACGTTCCACCGGGCGATGCCCAGCGCCTTGCGCAGATCGGCGAAGTCCGCCGCGTTCTCGGTCGTGTTGTAGGCGGCCAGGTCGGTCCCGTCGGCCGTCAGACGGTCCCGGCACTGCCTCGCCGCGCCCACCAGGCGCCGACCGGTCGCGGGTGCGTCGTAGCGCAGCCCGACGGCCTCGGCGGTGAACCGGTCGATCTCCGGGCAGAGCAGGGCGGGCTGCGAGTGGAGCGCGCCGCGCTGGGCCATGACGATCAGGTTGCGGTCGCGGTTGACGCCGGAGGCGACCAGGAAGGGGATGCTTCCGAAGGCGTCCCCGCCGGGCCCCCCTTCCATGAACACCACCGGGTCCCCGGCGGGCCCGGCCGAGGTGGCCGGGAGGACCGCGACCGCCAGCCGGATGGTCCGCCCGCCGCGGCCGACGCGGTTCTCGGGCACCTCCAGCATCCCGCAGTGCCCGGGGACCGGCTCGGGAGTCTTCGGGCAGGGGCCGGGCACGAACCGCGGCGGGGCTCCCTGCAGGGGGCCGCCCGCGGACGGCGACACCGCGGCCGCCGACGTCGGCGTCGGACCGACCGCCCCCAGGAGGGCCAGCGCGGCCGCGGCCAGGGCCGTCCCGGTCCGTGCGCCCCGGCGGCGCCGCCGCCCGGACCGGGGCCGCGTCCGTATTCGTCCGGGGCCGCTGTTCCCGTGGAGGGACGGCGGGCCGCCCGGGCTGTCGCCCTGTCCCAGCATGAGGTCTCGTCTCTCTCAGGTCCCCGGAGGGGCGGCGCCGCGTGATTCCGGCAGCCGCCGCACAGTTCGCACGGGGATCGCGTAGCCCAGCCTGGGGCTACGGGGAGACGTCCACCACTCGTGGGCTCCACACGGAGGAGCCCTTCGCACCCGGGAGGCGACGACCTACGCGGGAGTGACCGGGACCAGGCCGTTCGCCGTACCGGTCACGAACCCGGTGGGGTGGCCGACCACGCCGCCCGCGTCGCCGACCTGGCCGGGGACCGCGCCCGGCACACCGGTCAGCGGAGCGGGCAGCCCCTCCTGGCCGCCGACGGCACTGGCGTGCGCACTCGGCGCGGTGAGGGAGGCCACGAAACCGACCGCGATCGAGGCGACGGCGAGCATGCTGCGCTTCTTCATGGCCGGTCCAACGACCGTGCGCCGCAAGGGTTACGGCTGGATCCGTGCGCGGTCCGCAGCAGATCCTCGGCCTGGTGCGGATCGCCGGTCGGCAGCCGGGCCGTACGCAGCAGCGCGGGAGCGCGGGCGGCGACGGACTCCGCGAAGTCCGGTGTCGCGTCGACGGGCGGCGCGGTCGGTTGCCCGTCGGGCCGGGGAATTCTCACCCGGCCCCCGCGACAGGGCCTCGGAGGCCGCCGGAGCGTTGGACGGCCCGCGTGCCGGCCGGGGCCAGGCCGGGCGGCAGGCGGGCCGTGGGGACCACCATGGCCTGCCGGACCGGGCACGGCCAGGGGCGCACGGGGGCGTCCGGGGTCGCAGCGCGGCGCGATCGGGCGGGCGAATCGCGGCAGAGCGTCCGAAAGCCGATCAGTTTCCGCGAAGCGCGTCAGATCGTCCGGATTCCCTCCGTCGCGCCGGTTCCCACCGCCCGTGCGCCGGCGGCCGGGGCGTCCGCCACCGGAGCCACCGGCGCGATCGCCCGGTCCGGGTGGACCGGCATCGGCGGGGTGCGCCGCCCCGGCGAACCGAGCAGGGTGCTGTTGGTCCGTCAGGCCTCGCCGCACGGCTTCGACCCGAGCCGTGACGACACGCGGGCATCCCCCGTACGGACCACGTTGCTGGCGGCGCCCCCGGGGCGGGGGATAACGTTCGTAGTGCTTCGTCCCCTGACGGACGGGGCCACGGCCGTCGGAGAACCTGGCCAGGTCCGGCGGCCGTACTTCTGTGCTCCGACGCTTTTCGAGGCGCCCTGACGACTCCGCAGGCACAGCCCGTAGGCTGGCGCCCGAGACGACGCCCGCGATCCGGATGCCAGGAGCCCCCGTGACCAGCCCCGCTGCACCCGTACTGGTGATCGGCGAGTGCGTCGCCGACATCGTCCGCACCGACGGCGCCCCCGACACGGTGCACCCCGGCGGCAGCCCGGCCAACCTCGCGTACGGCCTGGCCCGGCTGGGCCGTCCGGCCGTGCTGCTCACCGAGCTCGGGCCGGACGCCAACGGGCGGCTGATCCGCGCCCACCTGGAGTCGGCCGGGGTCGAGGTCCGGGCCGCCGAGGTGGCGCGGACGCCCTCCGCGGTGGTGCGGCTGGACGGCCAGGGGCGGGCCCGGTACACCTTCGACATCGGCTGGACCCTCCCGCCGACCGAGCTCTCCGAGGCACCCGCCGCGATCCACCTCGGCTCGATCGGCGCGGTCACCGAACCGGGCGCGGCCGCGGTCCTGGCCCTGGTGCGGCGGTGGCGCGGCCGGGCGCAGGTCAGCTACGACCCGAACGTGCGCCCCGCGCTGATGGGCGGGCGCGCGGAGGCCGTCCGCCGGGTCGAGCGCTGCGTGGCGCTCAGCGACCTGGTCAAGGCGAGCGACGAGGACCTCGCCTGGCTCTACCCGGGCGAGCCCGTCGAGGCCGTGGCCGAGCGCTGGCTCGCCCTGGGCCCCGCCGTGGTCGCCGTGACCCTGGGCGCGGAGGGCGCCGTCGCGCTCACCGCAGGGGGCCGCCGGGAGCGGGTGGCGGCCGTCCCGGTGCCGGTCGCGGACACCGTCGGCGCCGGCGACTCCTTCATGGCCGCCTTCCTGCACGCCCGCGCCTGCGGCGCCGACCTCGCCGACTGCCTCACCCGGGCCGTCACCGCCGCCGCCGTGACCGTCTCCCGCCCCGGCGCCAATCCGCCCTCGGCCGCCGAACTGGCCGACGCCCTGGGGCGCCACGCGGACGCCGACGCGGTGTAGCGAGCCGGTCAGGCGGCCGGGGTGAGGTCCTTGCCGTACCAGACCTCGGAGTAGGGGCCGCTGTTGTACGCCGGTATCTCTCGGTAGCCGTTGCGCAGGTACAGGGCGCGGGCCTCGACCAGGTCGAGGCGGGTGTCGAGGACGATCCGCTCGGCGCCCATGCCGCGGGCGGCCTCGTCGACGGCGGCGAGCAGCCGGGCACCGCCGCCGGTGCCGCGCAGGCCGGGGCGGACGAAGACCCGGGTGAGCTCGACGGTGGTGGCGTCGTAGCGCCGCAGGCCGGCGCAGGACTGGGCGGCGCCGTCGTAGCGGCCGATCAGGAAGAGGCCGCCGGGGGCGGCCAGGTCGTCGCTGGGGGAGTCGGCGAGGCCGGCCTCCAGCTGCTCCGGGGTGCCCTCCCGGCCCAGGTGGAGACGGTAGTAGCGGTTGGCCACGTCGTAGTAGTACTCGCGCAGCAGCGCCTCGGCCTCGGGGGAGGTCACGTCGGCCGTGGTGACGGTCCAGAGTTCGGAGCGGCTGCGCGCGGTGTCGGTCATGCGCGCATGATCCACTCCCGGGGGCCGTGGCCGCAAAGGGTTTTCGTGCCGGTTCCGGAGGAGTTCGGCAAAGGAACGGCAAGGCGACCGGCGTGCCGTTGCCCCGGGTGGGTGACGGGGGGATTGGCGGAGGTGTACGGCGGGGGAGCAGTAGCAGCTATGAACGGACCATCAGTTTGTCGCACCGGCGGGGGTTCGAGGACGAGTCGGAAGCGGACCGGCCTGCTCGCCGCCGTCTGCCTCACCGCCGTGGTCGCGGGTTGCGCCGGCCCCGCCGCCCAGCCGAAGCCCGCCCCGGCCGGCGGAGCCTCCGCGGTGTCGGGGGCCGTGCCGCTGAAGCTCCCCGGGCTGGCCCGCCAGGAGGAGGAGACCAGCGGCGAGGCGGCCGCCCGCCAGGCGGACGCGGCCCGCGCCGCCCTGGAGACCGCACAGCACTGGGGCCTCGACCGCCCGCCGCTGAAGGCCCCGCCCCGCCCGGCGGCCAGGACCGTGCTCACCCCGGTGCAGGGCGTCAAGCTGAAGGACGGCCGCCCGCCCGTGGTGTTCCGGGTGCCGATCCAGGAGAAGGTGGTCTTCCTGACCATCGACGACGGCCACGAGAAGGACCCGGAGTTCTCCCGGATGGCCGAGGAACTGGGCATCCCGTTCAGCGCCTTCCTCTCCGACTACCTCGTCCGCGACAACTACGGCTACTTCCGGGACCTGCACAAGCAAGGCGTGGAGATCAACAACCACACCATCAACCACCGCAACCTCAAGGTCCTCGACTACGAGACCCAGCGCCAGGAGATCTGCAACCAGCAGGACCAGCTGGAGCAGCAGATCGGCGTCCGCCCCCGGCTGTTCCGGCCGCCGTACGGCGAGTACAACGACGACACCCTGCGCGCGGCCGCCTCCTGCGGGGTGCAGGCGGTGCCGCTGTGGAACGAGGAGGCCTTCCCGGACCACATGGAGTGGCGCTACGACGACCGCAAGCTCCACCCGGGCGACATCATCCTCACCCACTTCCGCGGCACCTCCGACTGGAAGGCCACCATGCCCGACCTGCTGCGCAAGGTGGTCAACGAGGTCACCGCGGCCGGCTTCTCGCTCGGCCGCCTGGACGACTACCTGTAGCCGACCACCCGCCGCGGCGGCCTCAGCCGAGCGAGAGGGCGTCGAGGTACACCCAGACGCCCTCGTGCCGGACGAACCGGCTGTGCTCGCTGAGCACACCCTGCTCGGCGCCCTCGGTCCAGTGCGCCCGGAAGGCGACGGTGCCCTCGGCGTGGAAGGCGCCGCCCTCGCTGGTGGAGACCACCTCCAGCCGGGTCCAGCGCAGCGCCGGGTCGAAGTCCACCTCGGCGGGCCGGGTGTCCGGGTGCCAGGTGCGCAGCAGGTAGGCCTCGTCCTGGGCGGCGAAGGCGCTGAACCGCGAGCGCATCAGCGACTCGGCGGTGGTGGCCTTCGCCTGGCCGCGGTGCAGCCGGCCGCAGCAGTCGCCGTAGCTGGCGGGCAGGCCGCACGGGCACGGGGAGGAGGGCAGCAGCCGGGGAGCGGCGGGGCGGGGCGCGGAACGACGTCGGGACATGCCGTCCATTGTCCCCCACGGCCGGTGGCCGCACGCCGGGCCCGCCCCTCCCCGGTCGGGAGGGGCGGGCCCGGTGGTGCTACTTCGCCCGCTGGAAGGAGTAGTTGAACTCGGCGCTGCCGAAGTGGCCCATCATCCGCAGCCAGAACGGCATCATCATCTCGGTCGCCCGGGCGCCCGTGATGTCCCCGAGGTCGACGATCCACCCGGCCGGCCAGCCGAACTCGCCCAGCAGCGCGACCGTCTCGGCCTTGGCCCCGGCGTCGTTCCCGGCGATGAACAGGTTGTGCTCACCGGCCAGCTTGGCCGGCTCGACCATCAGCGCGCAGTTCAGCGTGTTGAGCGCCTTCACCACCCTGGCGTCGGGGAACTCGCGCTGGATCCGCTCGCCGACGCTGTCGGTGTTCACCGGGTCGAGGGTGACGCCCCCGTCGGGGCCGAACACCAGCGGGTTGGAGACGTCGATCAGCAGCTTCCCGGCGAGGTGCCCGGCCCCGGCCGCGCGCAGCGCCGCGACGGAGACCGTCCCGCCGGTGGCGTTCAGCACCACCTCGCCGAAGGCCGCCGCCTCGGCGAAGGTCCCGGTGCTCCCACCGGGGCCGGCCTGCTGCGCCCAGGCCGTCCCCTTCTCGTTGTCCTTGCTCCGGGAGCCCAGCATCACCTGGTGGCCGAGGGCGACCAGCTTGGTCCCCAGGGTCTGTCCGACCATGCCGGTGCCGATGATTCCGATGCGCACGTCTTCCCCGTTTCGTCCGGTGCCGGCCGGTCCTCGTGGAGCAGCCGCGACGACCATAGTTGACGGCCCGTCACCAGGGGCGGAACCCGGGGTCGGCGGGCGCTTCCCGCGGTTCGCCGAACCAGCGGCGCAGCGCCCGGTCCAAGCCCTGCGGGTCGGCGGCCCCGGGGGCGCAGGCCCAGGCGACGTAGCCGTCCGGGCGCAGCAGCAGTGCGGCGGCGGGTGGCTGCGGGCGGTCGGCGGTCACCACGTCGACCCGGTCCTTCCAGCCCGCCGCGAGGTCGGCGAGGCCGAGCCCGCCGCCACTCAGGTCGATCAGCAACGGCCGTGCGCTGCGGGCGAGTTCGGCGAGGCGGACGTCTCCGTCGGCGGTGCCGAGGGCGAGCTCCGGGGCGAAGCCCCCGGCGAGCGGGTGCGGGCAGCCGGTGTCGTAGCGGACGTCGCTGCCCGCCATCAGCGCGGCGATCCGGGCGAGGTTGTCGTCGTGGGCGAGCAGTTCGCCGACCAGGGCCCGCAGGGCGGTGACCCCGGGGCCGGGCGACATCAGTGCGATCTGTGCCTGGGAGTGCATGAACACCCGCTCGCCGACCGGGTGGCGTTCGCGCTGGTAGCTGTCCAGCAGGCCGGGCGGGGCCCAGCCGTGGAGGTCGGCGGCCAGCTTCCAGCCGAGGTTCGCGGCGTCCTGCAGGCCGAGGTTGAGGCCGGGGCCGCCGGTGGCGGCGTGGACGTGGGCGGCGTCGCCGACCAGCAGCACCCGGCCGTCGCGGTAGCGCTCGGCGAGCCGGGTGTTGTGGCCGGCGGTGCGCCGCGGGGTGAACGGGCCGGCGGTGCGGGCCGGGGCGAGTTCCAGCTCGGCGCCGGTGACCCGGCGGATGCTGGCGCGCAGCTCGTCCAGGGTGAGCGGGGCCTGCTCGTCCGCCGGCGGGCCGCCCCACTCCAGGGTGGCGATCATGACGGCGTCCGGGTTGAACGGGGCGATGACGAACACCCCGTGGTCGGTGCGGGTGTGGGTGTACGGGCGGAACGGGGTCGGGCAGCCGGGCAGCAGGACGTCACCGTCGTCGGTGATGCTGATCCCCTCGGGCGGCAGCACATGGGCGACGCGGGAGACCGGGTCGGGCGAGGTGACGCCGGGGAAGCCGATCCCGGCGAGCTTGCGGACGGTGCTGCGGCCGCCGTCGGCGCCGACCAGGTAGCGGGCCCGCAACCGCTCCGCGCCGTCGGGGCCGTGGACGTCGACCGTCACCCCGCTCGGGTCCTGGGCGAGGCCGGTGACCTCGCGGCCGCGGCGCACGGTGACACCGAGTTCGAGGGCGCGCTCCTCCAGCACCTCCTCGATCCGGTGCTGGGGCACGGGCACCGCGTGCAGCGGGTTCGCGTCGAGCCGGTGCAGTTCCAGCGGAAAGGCGCCGAACACGAAGCGCGGTACGGGCCGCGGCGCGCCCGGGGCGCCGCTGAGCGGTTCGTGGAGGCCGCGGTGGTCGAGCAGGCGGAGCACCTGGCCGACCAGTCCGTTGGCCTTCTGCTCGCCGGAGCGCGCGGGCAGCCGGTCCAGCACCACCGGCCGCACTCCGGCGAGCGCCAGCTCGCAGGCCAGGAACAGCCCGACCGGTCCCGCGCCGACGATGACGACGTCGTTGGTCATCTCGAATCCCCCTCTGGAACTTCTCGTTCAGGAACGTGACGGTTCGGGCAGTCCGGCGGCCAGCTGCCGCAGCGCCTCGGCGAGCAGCGACTTGAAGGGCACCGCGGGATCGGCGCTCAGGTAGTGCTCGTGGGAGACCTGCAGCGCGGAGAGCGCTGCGGAGGCGACCAGCTTCGGGTAGAGGTCCCGGGCGGCGTCGGTGCCGGTCCGGGCGGCGATCGCCGCGGTGAGCTCGGCCCGGGTCCCGGCGCCGCCGCGGAGCAGCTCGGCCTGGAGCGAGGGCTCGCGCAGCAGTACCCGTACGGCGGCGACCCAGCCCGGGTCGGGCGCCTCCTCCGCCCCGTCGAAGGGCTCGACGAGCGCCTGGGTCAGCGCCTCCCACAGCGGTTCCGCCGCCGGACGGGCCCGTAGGGCCTCGGCGGCCCGCAGGATCCGGTCGCGGTGCCGGAAGACGATCGCCTCGGCCTTGCTGGAGAAGTAGTTGTTGTAGGTGCGCGGGGACACCCCGGCCGCGGCCGCGATGTCCTCGACCCGGACGTTCTCCAGCCCCCGCTCCACCGCCAGGCGCAGTGCCGCCCAGCTCAGTGCCTCCCGCGTCGCGGCCTTCTTCCGTTCCCGCAGACCGGGCTGCCCGTTCGTCATGGCCGTCACTCTGCCGTGAAACCTGCGCGCCGCGCAATAGTGCGGGCCACGCAAGTTTCTCCGGGGTTCCGGGGCCGTGGCGAGCCGCCTGCCACCTGCGCTTCGTCGCTGGTAGTAGTTGCGTGGTTGCGGAGCGGTGCCCCGTGGGGGGTCGTGCCCGCAGGAATTCCGGCGGAACGACTCGACAGGACGTGAGGAGCGGTCATGGGTGGCAGACAGCGTCCGCCGCGAGCGCGGAGCCCGCGCCAGGGCGGGCCGGCCGGCGGCGGCCGGGCGAAGTCCCGGGTGGGGATCGCCCGGATCGAGGGCTACCTGGCCTGGGAGGCCGAGGTCGCGGCGGCCGAACGGGACGCCCGGGCCTTCGCCGCCCGGTTCCCCTGGCTGCCGGACGCCGAGCGGGAGAGCCTCGAACTGGCCTACACCGCCGACCGGTTGCGCTACGCCGAGGAGGTCGTGGACCGCGCCGTCGAGCGCTGCCGCCGACTGGCCGCCCGCTACCGTGCCGAGTGCCGCCGGATCTGCACGCGGTGGGCGGCGCTCTGCCTGTCCGTCACCGTCGCGGCGGCCCTGTTCGCCGTCCTCCCGGCGGCCCTGCGGCTCTGAGCCCTGCCGGAGGCGTGCACGGCATCGACGAGGGCCCGCCGCGCCGGCGACGGCGCAGCGGGCCCTCCTCGCGCCGGGACCCGGGATCAGTGGTGGCCGTGGCCGCTGCTGATCTCCGCGTGCTCCTCGGCGGTCGGCTTGGCGATCTGGCTGCCCTCGCCGTAGAAGCCGCGGGACAGCTTCGCCCGGGTGCGAGTCCACAGGCCGGCCCGGCGGACCACGCCGTTCTCGTCCACCTCGGGCTCCAGCACGATCGGCTCCGGCTGCTCGTGCGCGGTGAGGGTGAACAGCCGGCCCTGCGACAGCGGCGCGTGCACCTCGACGTACTCGCCGTGCTGCAGCCGGTTGATGACCCCGGTCTCCCGGCCGTGCAGGACCTTGTCGCGGTCCCGTCGCTGCAGGCCCAGGCACCACCGCTTGGTGATCACGAACAGGACCACCGGCACGGCGAAGAAGGAGGCCCGCACCGCGTAGGTGATCGCGTTGATCGACAGGTGGAAGTGGGTCGCCAGCAGGTCGTTGCCGCCGCCGGCCAGCAGGATCAGGTAGAGGCCCATCCAGGCCACGCCGAAGGCGGTGCGGACCGGGTGGTTGCGCGGACGGTCGGCGATGTGGTGCTCGCCGCGGTCCCCGGTGACCCAGGCCTCCAGGAACGGCCAGCACCAGATGACCAGCAGCAGGGTCGGGAAGACCATCAGGGGGATGAACACCCCGAGGTTGAGGGTGTGGCCGCCCCAGACGCTGATCTCCCAGCCGGGCATCACCCGGATCAGGCCCTCGGAGAAGCCCATGTACCAGTCCGGCTGGGCGTCCGTGGACACCTGGTCGGGCCGGTACGGGCCGTACGCCCAGATCGGGTTGATCGTGGCGATCGCCGACATGACCGCGACCACGCCGAAGACCAGGAAGAAGAAGCCGCCGGCCTTGGCCATGTAGACCGGCATCAGCGGCATGCCGACCACGTTCTCGTTGGTGCGGCCGGCCCCCGCGAACTGGGTGTGCTTGTGGTAGAAGACCAGGATCAGGTGGGCCGCGAGCAGACCCACCATGATGCCCGGGATCAGCAGGATGTGGACGGTGAACAGCCGCGGGATGATGTCCATCCCCGGGAACTCGCCGCCGAACATGAAGAACTGCAGGTAGGTGCCGACGATCGGGACGGCCAGGACCGCGCCCTCCATGAAGCGGATGCCGGTGCCGGAGAGCAGGTCGTCGGGCAGCGAGTAGCCCATGAAGCCGTCGAACATGCCGAGGATCAGCAGCAGCGCCCCGAAGACCCAGTTGATCTCGCGCGGCTTGCGGAAGGCGCCGGTGAAGAAGACGCGCAGCATGTGGGTCAGCATCGAGGCGATGAAGACGACGGCCGACCAGTGGTGGATCTGGCGCATCAGCAGGCCGCCGCGGACGTCGAAGCTGATGTTGACCGTGGAGGCGTAGGCCTCGGACATCCGGATGCCCTTGAGCGGGACGTACGAGCCGTCGTAGACGACCTCGCCCATGCTCGGGGTGAAGAAGAGGGTCAGCCAGACGCCGGTCAGGATGATGATGACGAAGGTGTAGAGCGCGATCTCACCCAGCATGAAGGACCAGTGGTCGGGAAAGATCTTGCGCAGGTTGGACTTGGCCAGGGAGTAGATGCCGAGCCTGCCGTCGGTCCAGTCGGCGAGGGCCTCGGCCTTGTTGGCCGGCTTGGTGCGCTTGCTGGTCACCGGTCCCGGCTGCGAGTGCAGTTCGGTGCTCACGACGGGCTCCCCGGCGTTCCCGGCGTGCCGTGGCGGAGGCCCGCCGGCGGGAACGCCGGCCGACGAAGTGTTGTGATCATGGGACCTCTCGATACGGGCCCGCCGGGCGGACCGGCGCGCGGACCTGGGCGGTTCACTGGACCCGTTGCTCAGGGTGATGGGGCGCTTACTCTGTCATGCTGTCGGCAGGGGGCCGACTGTGCACGTCCATCGGGCCGTCCGGCCGCGCGTGTCGGGCCGGACGGGGGGCGCTGACGCCCGATCGGCTGGCCCCCGGTCGGCGCAAGCGGGGGCGATGCTGCGCTCGGGTGCAGCTGGAGCGTGTCGGTGCGCGCCGCGTCCGGGCGCCGGGAGGGCGTGGGCCTACGCTGCGCCAATGGCGGATCACCGTGAACTCTTCGAGGACGTCACCGAGGCCCTGGCCCGCGCCGGGTTCGACACCGCGCCGGGTGCCTCGCCCCTGTCGATCGGCCCCCACCCCGAGGGTGTGGTGGTCGGCTGGTCCCCGGGTGAGGAGCCGGACGGGCCGCCGTCCGGCCTGGCGCGGGCGGCGGTGACCGCGGCGGCCGCGCTCGTCCTGCGGGAACGGGGCCTCCTGGTCACCGAGACGGGGGAGGGTGACCTGCTGGTGCGCTGCGCCGAACCGGTGACGGTGCCTCCGGAGGCGGAGGCCGAGGCGGCGCCCGAGCAGTGGTGGGGGTGACGAAGATCTCTTCCAGGGGGCGTCGGCGCGAGGAGTTGGCCGCCGCATGGGTGTTCCCATACCGAACCCTTACCTGAACGCGGGGTGCAGTTGACCTCGGCGGCTCTAAGGTTTGCCTAAGCTAAGCGAAACGCCCTGGACCATCCGTCCGGGGCGTTAGCCGTGCCCGCCCCGCCGGCGCTCCCGGTGGGGCGGTAGAGGACAGGTGACGACCCGGGGCGGCCCGGGGGAGGAGCCCGCTGCATGTGGGATGAGGCGTTTCCCAGCTTTCTGATCGGGCTGCGCGAAGGGCTCGAAGCAGGCCTGATCGTGTCGATCCTGGTCGCCACGCTGGTCCGGGCCGGCCAGAAGGGCCGGCTGCCCCAGGTGTGGACGGGCGTCGCGGCGGCCGTCGCGCTCAGCCTCAGCTTCGGCGCGGTGCTCACCTTCACCGCCGCCAACCTCTCCGGCCACGCCCAGGAGGCGTTCGGCGGGGTGCTGAGCCTGATCGCGGTCGGCTTCGTCACCGCGATGGTCTTCTGGATGCGCCGCTCGGCGCGCACCCTCTCCGCCGACCTGAAGGAGAAGGTCCAGGCCTCGCTGGCGATGGGCGCGGGCGCGCTCGTGCTGACCAGCTTCCTCGCGGTCGCCCGTGAGGGGCTGGAGACCTCGCTGTTCCTGTGGACCAACGCGCGCACCGCCGGGGAGTCCACCGGGCCGCTGCTCGGCGCCGCCGTCGGCCTGCTGCTCTCGGTGGGCCTGTGCTGGGGCCTGTACCGCCGGGCCCTGAAGATGAACCTCACCAGGTTCTTCACCATCACCGGCGCCGGCCTGATCGTCGTCGCCGCGGGCGTGCTCGGCTACGGTCTGCGCGACCTCCAGGAGTCCGGGCTGGTCGGCGGCGGCGGCACGTACGCCTTCGACCTGAGCGGGCACCTGGACGCCACCTCCTGGTACGCCACGCTGGTCCAGGGCACCCTCAACCTGACCGTCACCATGACGGTCCTCCAGGTCGTCGGTTACATCGCCTACCTGAGCATCGTGATGACCCTCTTCATCGAGGGCGTGCGCGGCGGCAAGGCGGCCCCGGCGGCCCCGGCGGCCGCTCCCGCTCCCGCCGAGGCGAGGACGGAGGCCGGGAAGGCCGAGCAGCCGGCGCGCACCGGCCGTCCGCGCTGGGTGCTGCCGACCGCGGCGATCGCCGTCCCGGTGGTGGTGGCCGGTGCCGTGATCGCCGTGAGCGACGGCAAGCAGGACAGCTCCGCGACCGTCGCGGTCTCCGAGAAGGAGTGCGGCAAGGGCTTCGGCAGCCCCCAGCCCGGCCAGCAGGTTTTCCAGATGCACAACACCGGCGACAAGGTCTCCGAGGTCTACCTGGTCAACCCTGGCAGCGGCGCCGTCTACGGTGAGATCGAGGGCCTCGCCCCCGGCACGACCCGCGCGCTCACCGCCACCATCGGCTCCGGCGACTACGCCTGGCGCTGCGTGCCCACCGGCGGAACCGCCGTCACCTCCGCCACCGTGCACGTCACCGGCGGTGCCGAGGTCAAGGCCGTCAAGCCGGTCTCCGAGGACGACCTCAAGGCCCCGCTGGACAGCTACAAGGACTACGTCAACAAGGGCCTCGCGACCCTGATGACGCAGACCCAGAAGGTCCAGGCCGACGTACGGGCCGGCGACCTCGCCACGGCCAAGGCCGACTGGCTCACCGCCCACCTCCAGTACGCCTCGCTCGGCGCCGCCTACGGCACCTTCGCCGACCTCGACAAGAAGATCGACGGCCGCGCCGACGGCTACGCCGACAAGGCCCAGGACCCGGGCTTCACCGGCTTCCTGCGGCTGGAGTACGGCCTCTGGCACGGCCAGTCCGCCGCTGACCTGACGCCCGTCGCCGACGAACTCTCCCAGAACGTCGCCAAGCTGGTGCACGACTTCCCGACCCAGGACTTCGACCCGGGCGACCTGCCGCTGCGCGCCCACGAGATCCTGGAGAACACCCTCCAGTTCGAGCTGACCGGCGACACCGACATGGGCAGCGGCACCAACCTGGCCACCACCCAGGCCAACCTGGCGGGCACCCAGGAGCTGCTGACCCTGCTGCAGCCGCTGCTCGACGAGCGCGATCCGCAGGTGCTGGTCCGGGTCAACGCCGACATGAAGCGGGTCGGGGACCTGGTCGCCGCCGCCCGCACCGCCGACGGCTGGACCCCGCTGGACAAGCTGCCCGCCGACAACCGGCGCCGGCTGAACGGCGCCACCGGCCAGCTGCTCGAAGACCTCTCGCCCATTCCCGCCATGCTCGAAATCCGGAAGGCCGCCTGATGACCGACCACACCGCAGCCGCCGGCTCCTGCCCGTTCCCGCACGCCGCCGCTGCCGCCGTCGGGCAGGCCGGCGAGCCGGGCGTCGAGCAGGTCGTCGAGCAGGGGAGCTGCCCGGCCGGTCCGGCCCGCCGCAGCTTCGTCCGGGCCGCGCTCGGCGCGGGCGCGGGGGCCGCCGTCCTGGCCGGCGGGGCGTTCGGCCTCGGGGCCGAGCCGGCCGCCGCCGGGGACACCCACCAGACCAAGTCCGGGGCCGTCCCGTTCCACGGCGACCACCAGGCCGGCATCACCACCCCGGCCCCCGGCTACGCGGCCTTCGTCTCGTGCCAGGTGATCGCCCAGGACCGCAAGGGCCTGGAGGACCTCCTCCGGACCCTGACCGAGCGGATCCGCTTCCTCACCGCCGGCGGCACCCCGCCCGACCTCGGCGTCGGCGCCCCGCCGTCCGACAGCGGCATCCTCGGCCCCGTGGTGCCCACCGACAACCTGACCGTCACCGTCGGCGTCGGCGCCTCGCTGTTCGACGACCGCTACGGCCTCGCCAAGGCCAAGCCGGTCAAGCTGACGCCGATGAGGACCTTCCCCAACGACAACCTCCAGGCCGACGAACTGCACGGGGACCTCTCGCTGCAGATCTGCGCCGACCGGCAGGACACCGTGCTGCACGCGCTGCGCGACATCACCCGGCACACCCGCGGCGGGATGCAGATCCTCTGGCGGATCGACGGTTTCCAGAACCAGTCCCGCCCGGACGGCGCCCAGCGCAACCTGCTCGGCTTCAAGGACGGCATCGTCAACCCGGACACCACCTCCAGCCGCGAGATGGACCGGCTGGTCTGGGTCACGGACGGCATGGGCGAGCCCGCCTGGGCGACCGGCGGCAGCTACCAGGTGATCCGGATCATCCGGATGCTGATCGAGTTCTGGGACCGGGTCAAGCTCAGCGAGCAGGAGAAGATGTTCGGCCGCCGCCGCGACACCGGCGCGCCGCTGGACGGCCACCAGGAGAACGACGCGCCGGACTACGGCAAGGACCCGGACGGCAAGTCGATCCCGCTCAACGCGCACATCCGCCTGGCCAACCCGCGCACCGCCGACACCGACACCTCGCGCATCCTGCGCCGCGGCTTCAACTACGACCGGGGCGTCGACAAGGCGGGCAACCTGGACATGGGCCTGGTGTTCTGCTGCTACCAGCAGGACGTGGTGCGGCAGTTCGAGGCCACCCAGACCCGGCTGATCGACGAGCCGCTGGTGGACTACATCTCGCCGACCGGGGGCGGGTACTTCTTCGTCCTGCCGGGCGTGAAGGACAACGCCGACTGGCTCGGACGGGGGCTGCTGGCCGCCGTCTGAGGGTGAGGTCGTCGACGGGCCCGGTGCCGGTGCGCACCGGGCCCGTTCGTCGTGTGCGGCCGTCCGGGAGCGAGCTGTTCGCCCCGGTGGTTCCTACGGTTCGGTGCGGGCCGGGTCGGTCCCGTCCCCGACGCCGAGCCGCCAGGACGCGACGTCGCGGTAGCGGATCGGTCCGGGGCCGCGGCCGATGTTGCTGCCCACGAGGTGCAGGCGTTCGGCCGGCCACGGCCGGCCCACGAAGCCGCTGAGCCCGGCCGCGGCCAGGGGAACGCTGAGCGGGTCGTCACGGCGGGCCCGGGCCAGCGTCAGGTGGGGGCGCAGCGGCCGGTCCCTGAACCCGATCCCGCAGGACGTGACCACCTCCCGGACGGCGGCGGCCAGTTGGTGCAGCCCCTCCAGGTCGCCGTCGATCCCGGTCCAGAGCAGCCGCTCGTCGAACTGGCCGCCGCCCCGCAGGCTCAGCCGCAGGGCGGGCAGCGACGCGACGGGCCCGGCCAGCGCCGCCCGCAGCGACGGCACCACCGTGGACGGCTGCTCGCCGAGGAAGGCCAGGGTGATGTGCCAGTCCTCGATCCGGTTCCACCGCAGGCGCGGGTACCCGGTGTAGGCGGGCTGGAGGGCCCGGGCCAGTTCGTCCTTGGCGTCGTCGGGCGGGGCCAGGGCCACGAAGACGCGCCGCGTCGGGGGTTCCGGGTGATCGTGCACCAGGGATTTCTAGCACCCCGGCACCGGTCACCGACCGGCGCCGCCCCCGGTCCGGGTCCGGGCCGTCCCCGGTCCGCCCGCGAGCAGGCTGCCGCCAGCTGGGGGTCACCGACCCCGGCGTGCCCGACGCCCGGGGCCTGACCCATCGCACCGTCCGGTGGTGGCAGCGGGTGGGTGCAGCGCACCCACGACCCGGCCCGTGGGGCGGGTCTAGCGTGGCCGGCATGGAAAGCAACAACGAGCTCGGCGAGTACCTGCGTGCCCGCCGCGCGGTGATCACCCCGCGGGACGTCGGGCTGCCCGACGGCGGGGACCGGCGGGTGCCCGGACTGCGGCGGGACGAGGTGGCGCTGCTGGCCGGGGTGAGCACGGACTACTACATCCGTCTGGAGCAGGGTCGTGAGCGGAACCCCTCCGAGCAGGTGCTCCGGGCGATCGCCGCGGCACTGCGGCTGGACGGTGCCGCGGCGGGGCACCTGTTCCGGCTCGGCCTGCCCGTCTTCGCCGCGGCGGCCGCGGCACCCGCCGTGGCCCCGGAGCTGGTGCGGCTGATGGACGGCATGCGCGACGTGCCGGCCTTCGTGGTCGGCGCGGCACAGGACGTGCTGGCCGCCAACGCGATGGCGCGCGAGCTGTACCGTGGGTTCGCCCGGTACGACAACCTGCTGCGAATGATCTTCCTGGATCCGTTCGCGCGGGAGTTCTACGTCGACTGGGACAAGGCGGCGCACACCGCGGTGGGCAACCTGCGGGCGTCCTCCTCGCAGTTCCCCGAGGACGGGCGGATCGAGCGGATCGTCGGCGAACTCGGCGTGCGCAGCCCCGCCTTCACCGGCCGGTGGGCCCGTTACGAGGTCCGTCCCCGCACGCAGGAGGACAAGCACTTCCGGCACCCCCGCGTGGGTGAGGTGCGGCTGCACTTCGAGGCGCTGGCCGTCACCAGCGCCGCGGGCCAGCACCTCTCCGTCTACAGCGCGGAACCCGGCAGCGCCGGCGCCGATGCCCTGGTCCTGCTCCGCCGACTGGCCGAGCAGCGCACGGCCACCACCGTTCCGGACACCCCCGCAGAGGACGAGGACGTCCGAGCATGACCGCCGCCCGTCACGCCGGCCGGCCCTCCCTGACCCACGCACCCGCACCGAAGAAGGCACCTCACTCCATGCTGCTCCCCTCCACCGAGGCGGGCCGGGGACGGACCGTCGTCCTGCTGCACGCCCGGCCCACCGACCGCACCATGTGGGACGCCCACCTCCCGCTGCTCGCCGAGGCGGGCGTGCGGGCCATCGCCCTGGACCTGCCCGGACACGGCGACGCGACCGTGCCCGACCGCCGCGAGGTGGCCCCCTGGTCGGACGTGCTCGACACGCTCGACCACCTCGGGGCCGACCGCTTCGTGCTCGCCGGGAACTCGCTGGGCGCCCTGGTGGCACTTCAGACCGCCGTCACGGCACCCGAGCGGGTGGAGGGCCTGGTGGCCGTCGGGTACCGGCCCCACGACCAGCCCGCCTCCCCACGTCTGGAGGCCGCCTGGGAGGCCGAACGGACGGCGCTGGCCGCCGGCGACCTGGACGCCGCGGTGAAGGCCGGCGTCGAGGCGTGGACCGCGGCCGGGGCCACCGAGGAGGTACGCACCCGGGCCGCCCGCATGCTCCACCGCCGGCTGGCCGACCAGCTCACCCACGGCGAACCGCCGCAAGCGGTGGATCCCCTCGGCACGGGCCCGGCGGCGCTGCGCACGCTCAGGGGCGTGCCCGCCCTGGTCGGCGTCGGCGAGCACGACATGCCCGACTTCCACGAGGGCGGCGATGGCCTGGCCCGCGACCTCGACGCGGGTGGGATCACCGTCATTCCCGGCGCCGGACACCTCGCCCCGCTGGAACGGCCCGCGGTGTTCTGCGCTCTGCTGCTGGACTTCGTCCGCCGCCTCCCGGAGCAGTCGTCGCCCGCGCACAGGTAGGGCGCGTCCGACAACTCGCGCCGGGCGCGCGAGAGTTGTCGGACACGCCCCAGGATCCGGCGCCGGCCGTCGACGTCAACCGGCTAGCCGCCGAGGGTGAAGCCGATGACGGCGCCGCCGCCCTCGCGGTTGGCGGCGAAGGCGGTGCCGCCGTGGGAGCGGGCGACCTCGGCGACGATGGCCAGGCCCAGGCCGGAGCCGGGGAGGCTGCGGGCGGCGGTGGCGCGGTAGAAGCGGTCGAAGACCCGGTCGAGGTCGTCCTCGTCGATGCCCGGGCCGCGGTCGCGGACCTCGACCCGCGGGCCGCGCGCCACCAGCTCGATCGCGGACGTCCCGGCCGGGTCGAACTTGGCCGCGTTCTCCAGCAGGTTGTTCACCGCGCGGGCCAGCGCGTCCGGGCGAGCGACGACGACGGTGCCGTCCGCGTCCACGGTGATCTCCCGGTCGCTGCGCCGACGGGCCTGGGCGGCGGCCTCGTGCACCACGTCGGCGAGCAGTACCTCGACCGGGTCCTCGTCCGCCTTGCGGTCGGCCGCGAGTGCCACCAGCTCCTCCACCAGCTGGGTCAACTCCCTGGCCTCCTCGGAGAGATCGGCGAGCAGCGCGGCGCGTTCGGCGGGTGGCAGCCGGTCGATGCTGGGCAGCACCGCGAGGTTGGTGCGCAGGCTGGTCAACGGGGTGCGCAGCTCGTGCCCGGCGTCCTGGACGAGCCGGCGCTGGTTCTCCTTGGCGGTGGCGAGGCGGACCAGCATCCGGTCGAAGGCGCGGCCGAGCCGGCCCACCTCGTCCGTCCCGGCGGCGGGCACCGGTACGTCCAACCGGCCGCTGGAGGCGACCAGTTCGGCGGCGTCGGTGAGCCTGACCAGGCGGCCGGTGATCCGTCCGGCGACCAGCCAGCCGGCTCCGCCCGCCACCAGCACGACGGCGGCCACCACGGCCGCCATCTGGGTGCGCAGCCGCGCCAGCAGCTCCTCGACGTCGTCGAGCCGCTGCACGATCTGGACGGCCCCTCGGCCGCCGCCGAGCGAGACCACCCCCACCCGCCAGGTGGCGCCGGGGAGGTCGCGCTCGCCGGTCACCGTCCGGGCGGGGGCGTCGGCGCGGGCGAGCGCGCGGTCGTCGGGAGAGGTCGGCAGGACGATGTGGGAGGTGCCCGGGAGGACGGCCCCGGTGGGGTCGAGGGCCTGCGCGGTGACCCGGATCGGGTGCAGCAGCTGCTCGCTCAGGCCGCTCGGGCCGTTGAAGTCCCCGGGGAACAGCTTCTCGCGGTTGACCTGGCCGCTCACCGCGTGGACGGCGGAGTTGAAGTCGTCCGTCTCGTCGTCCCGGATCAGGGCGGCGGCGGCGCGGTAGCCGAGCGTGCCGATCAGGACGGCGACCAGCGCCGCCATCGCCGCGAAGGCGAGCGAGAGGGTGGTGCGCAGGCCCGGGAGGGGCAGGCGGGGGCGGCGGCCCGCGGGGCCGGTCACGGCTCGCGCAGCGTGTAGCCGACGCCGCGGACGGTGTGGATCAGCGGGGCGAGGCCGGGGCGGTCGAGCTTGCGCCGCAGGTAGCCGATGAACACCGCGAGGTTCTTCGAGCCGGGGCCGAAGTCGTAGCCCCAGATCCGCTCGTACAGGGTGGTCTGGTCGAGGACGGCGCCGGCGTTGCGGGTGAGCAGCTCCAGCAGGTCGAACTCGGTGCGGGACAGCTCCAGTTCCAGCCCGCCGCGCCAGGCACGGCGGGCGGGCGGCTCGACCCGCAGGTCGGCGACGGTCAGCACGTCCTCCGGGGTCTCGGCGGGCGGGTTGCGGCGCAGCAGGGCGCGCAGCCGGGCGAACAGCTCGTCCACGTCGAAGGGCTTGACCAGGTAGTCGTCGGCCCCGGCGTCGAGTCCGGCGATCCGGTCCGGGACCTCGACCCGGGCGGTGAGCATCAGCACCGGGGTGCGGTCCCCGGCGGCGCGCAGCCGGCGGCAGACCTCCAGGCCGTCCGGGGCCGGCATCATCACGTCGAGCACCAGGACGTCCGGGCGTTGCTCGGCGAGGACGGCGAGGGTCTGGGTGCCGTCGGCGGCTATCCGCACCCGGTAGCCCTCCAGCGTCAGGGCGCGGGTGAGCGAGTCGCGGATGGCGCGGTCGTCCTCGGCGATCAGCACGGTGTGGGTCATGGAGAAGATTCTCCCTGGCGTGCTCACGGCAGTGGAGGGCGGGGCGCGGGATTCCCGCCCGCCGTGGGTTTCGCGCGCCGCTTCGTGGGCGTACGGTGGCCACACGGTGGCGTGCCGCCGGGTGGGCCGCCGGTCCGTGTTGGTACGCCCCGCCGGAGGCCGCGATGGCAGAGCGGATGGCTTTCCTCACCACCCCGCGCGCGGAGCGGGAGCGGCGGGACGCGCGGGAGCGGCTGGGGGACTGGCGGGAGGTCTACCGGCCGGGGGCCCTGCTGCCGCTGGTGAGCGGGCAGGCGGAGCGGTGCATGGACTGCGGACTGCCGTTCTGCCACGCGGCGTGCCCGCTGGGGAACCTGGTGCCGGAGTGGAACCGGCTGGCGGCGGACGGGGACTGGCGGGGCGCGGCCGCCCGGCTGCTGGCGACGAACAACTTCCCGGAGTTCACCGGTCGGCTCTGCCCGGCGCCGTGCGAGAGCGCCTGTGTGCTGGCGATCGACGGCGCCGCGGTGGCGATCAAGAACATCGAGCTGGCGATCGCCGACCGGGCCTGGGAGGAGGGCTGGGACGGGCCGCTGCCGCCGGAACGGCGGGGCGCGGTCCGGCGGGTGGCGGTGATCGGCTCGGGGCCGGCCGGGCTGGCCGCCGCCCAGCAGCTGACCCGCGCCGGGCACGCGACCACGGTCTACGAGCGGGCCGACCGCCCGGGCGGTCTGCTTCGCTACGGGATACCGCCGTTCCGGCTGGAGAAGCACCGGCTGGACCGGCGGATCGACCAACTGAGGGCCGAGGGGACCGAGTTCCGCACCGGGGTGTGGGCGGGGCGGGACGTCACGGGGGAGTGGCTGCGGGCCGAGTACGACGCGGTGGTGGTCGCGGTGGGTGCCACCGCCCACCGGGAACCGGCCGTGCCCGGGTGCCGGCTGCCCGGGGTGCATCCGGCGATGGAGTACCTGACCTGGGCGAACCGGGTGGACGAGGGGGACGTGGCGAGTTCGCCGCTGTCCGCCGAGGGCAGGTGGGTGGTGATCGTCGGCGGCGGGGACACCGCGGCCGACTGCCTGGGGACGGCGCTGCGCCAGGGCGCGGCGACGGTCACCCAGTTCGACATCAATCCGCGTCCGCCGGGGCACCGGGCGCCGGGGCAGCCGTGGCCGGTCCACCCCAAGGTGTACCGGGAGACCACCTCGCACGAGGAGTCGGGGGCAGTGGCAGGAGGGCCGGAACCGTCGGCGGCGGGAGGGCCGGGACCGTCGGCGGCGGGCGGCCGGGTGTTCGAGGCGGTGACGGTCGGGTTCGAGCCGGGGACGGACGGGCGGCTGGCGGCCGTCCGCTTCGCGTCCTGCACGGCGGGCGGGCGTGAACCCCGGGCGGGCACCGAGCAGGTGCTGCCCGCGCAGCTGGCCCTGCTCGCCCTGGGGTTCAGCGGGCCCGAGCCGGACCAGCCGCTGTTCGCCCAACTCGGCCTGGCCGTCGGGCCGGAGGGCACGCTGGAGCGGGACGACGGCTTCGGCACCGCCGCCGACGGGGTGTTCGTCGCGGGGGACGCCGGGCGGGGCCAGTCGCTGATCGTCTGGGCGATCGCCGAGGGCCGCTCGGCGGCCGCGGCGGTGGACCGCTACCTGCGCGGGCGGACCGAACTCCCGGCGCCGGTACGGGCGTCGGCGCGGGCGCTCACGCCGTGAGGGCGGGGGCGCCCGCGCCGGTGGGCCCGGCGGCGGGGCAGCGGCGGACGGGGCCTAGGGTCAGCTGAGGCCGAGGACCGAGAGGGCGGTGGTCCAGTCGGTGGCGATGGCCTGCTGGGCGGGCACCAGGTCCACCTGGTGGTTGCAGACCGCGCGGTAGAGCTTGTACTCCACGGTGTCCTTGTCGGTGGAGGACATGCCGCTCGTGCCGGTGGTGTAACGCGGCTCGGGCCAGAGGTTGTTCGGGTCGGTGGGGTTGCCGCCGAGCGACAGCGGGATGAAGTGGTCCTCCTCGTAGTCCGCCGTGTTCGTGTCCGCGTAGCCGTACTGGGCGATCTGCTGGACCTTCAGGCGGTTGGTGTACGTGCTGGAGGGGCGGATCGAGGTGCTGTAGCCGCCGACGCAGATGGTGGAGTCGATGGTGTCCTGGCTGACGTCCGGGTTGGTGGCGCCGGGGGTGCAGGACGGGTCGGGCAGCGGCAGGTAGGCCTGGGAGCAGGTCGCGGCGAGGGCGGCGCGGGTGTGGGGGGCGCCGGCGGGGGCGGCGTGCGCGCTCCCGGCGGTCGCGAGGGCGGCCGCGGTGAGCACCACGGTGGCGACGGCGGGGGCGAGGCGGTGGACGCGAAGCATGTGGGGAGCTCCCTGTCACGGGCCCGGCGCGGGGTGCCGGGCGCTGTGTGTCCATGTCACCACCAGCGGGTCTATGCGAGTAGATGGGATGTGGTGAATATCTGACCAAGAATCAGTCAACGAAGGTAGGGCGAGATTTCGCTTGACGTGACCCGGCGGGTGGACGGGCGTGCGCATGGTGAGGAGGGCGTGCGGCGGGGCTGCCCGCCGGTACCCGCCCCCACGCGACGCGTGGCTGCCCCGCACGCCGTCTCCCGCGTCGCGTGTCCGTAGTGACCAGGGGTAGGGGCCGGGCAGCAGACGACGGAGGGGGACCGCCATGACCGACCGACTTCCCGGGGCGCCCGCACAGCCACCGGCGCAGGTGTCCGCGACGCAGCCCGCGCAGGTGCCGACGCAGCCACCGGCGCCGTCCACGGACTCGTCAGCGGTCTCGTCAGCGGTCTCCTCCGCGGACTCGTCCACGGTCCCGTCCACGGTCTCCTCCACGGTCTCGTCCGCGGTCTCGCCTCCCGGGCCGGTGCCGCCGGCCGTGGCGGGCCTGCCCGTGCCGCTGGTGCCGCCGGTGCCGCCGTGGTCCGGGGGTGGGCAGTCGCCGACGGTGCTGGGGCACGCGGCCCGCAGCATCCCGAAGGCCACCCTCGTCCCGCTGAAGGTGGACGGCCCGCCGCACAGCCCCGGCTTCGTGAAGCACGCCTACCTGCGCCGGCTCGACCTCCGGGCGGAGGAAGTGGCCGCGCTGCGCGGGCGGTTGACGGCCGAGCTGCCCTGGGACCTGCTCGCCGCCTCCGCCGCCGACCCCGGCGACCGCCTGCTGCGGGCCGCCGTACTGGCCGACGTGCACGGCCCCGCGCTGCGCGAACTCGGCGGCGCGCTGGAGGCGTTGCGCGGGACGGACGCCACGGTGGAGGGGCGGGCCCGGGCCGGCCGGGCCGCCGCCGCGAACGCCGCGTACGACCACAACGCGGCCGTCGAGCCGATCGGCATGCTGAACCTGGAGCGCCTGGAGATGGCCCCGGCCGGGATCGAGCGCGGCGAACTGGTCGCCACCGTCCCGCTGGCGCCGCTGGAGGAGACGGCCGTCACCCAGAAGGAGTGGTCCGTCACCTCCAAGGAGTTCAGCTCGATCGTCACCGACTCGCTGGAGAACGTCAGCGAGACCGGCGTCACCGACAACACCGAACTCGCCCAGTCCACCTCCAACCAGCTCCAGCACAGCAACCAGTTCAACGTCACCGGCACCGTCTCCGGCGGCATCTCGCTGATCTCCGGCTCCGCCAGCTCGGGCATGACCAGCCAGAGCGCCGACTCGCAGTCCGCCACCGACAGCCGCAAGCACGCCACCACGATCACCCAGAAGGCCTCCGCGCGCACCAAGCAGGAGCACAAGGTCACCATCACCACCACCACCGTGACCGGCTCCTCGGAGACCACCACCCGCACCCTCAGGAACGCCAGCGCCACCGACCCCGTCCGGATCGACTACTTCAGCATGATGCGCAAGTGGCGGGTGCGGCTCTACCGCTCCGGGCTGCGGCTGACGTACGACCTGGCGATCCCCGAGCCGGCCGGTGCGCTGCGCCAGTCGTACGCCGAACTCGCCGCGCTGGAGGCGCGGTTGGGGCCGTTCCGGTTCGACGTACCGCATTCCGACATCACCGAGGAGGTCCGTGCCGGGGAGAGCCAGGCGCACTACCTGGTGCTCGCCGAGCGGTACGGCGCCGCGGTGCCGCTCGCCCCCGCCCCGCACCCGGACATCCACGTCAACGTCACCGCGCCGAACACCGACGGCGCCGTCATCTTCGACGCCCCGCCGCTCAACGTCCCGGACCGGTACTGGATCAAGGAGCTGCTGTTCCAGTTCACCTCCGAGAGCCGCAGCGGCAACTACAACTACAACCTCAAGGTGCTGGGCAGCGGCATCCCCGAGTGGAACGAGCCGTTCGGCACCCACGGCCCGGTCGACCTCGCCGACCCGGTCAACGGCGGGCTGCTGGCGCACGCGAGCGGCCAGTGCACGGTGAGCTTCCACCTGGTCAACAACCGGCAGACCTGGCTGAGCCTGACCGCCGTCGTCGAACCCACCGACGAGGCCCGGCGGCAGTGGCAGAACGAGGTCTGGGCGGCGCTGTTCAACGCCGCCCAGACCAAGTACTACGCCGAGCAGCAGGACCTCGCCGCCCGTGCCGCCGCGCTGCGCGAACGCCTCAACGGCGTGGACACCCTCACGCTCCGGCGCGAGGAGAGCGACGAGATCATGAAGGGCGTGCTGCGCTTCATGCTCGGCGTCGACTACCACCTGATGCCGTCCGAGGTGGTGGACGCCTTCAGGGCCTCGGTCGGCAACGACCCCGACCGGCTCGGCCACGGCGCGGGCTTCCCCGGCGACGACACCGGCGCGCTCGGAACGAGCGCCGCGGCCTGGGCGGCGGTACTCGGGCACGAGTCGGAGGTGGCCTTCGTCAACCAGGCCATCGAGTGGGAGAACGTGGTCACCTTCCTCTACTCCTACTTCTGGGACGCGCCCGCCGCCTGGCCGTTCGTCAGCCGGATCAGCCACCCCGACGCCAACCGGCAGGCCTTCCTGCGGGCGGGCAGTGCCCGGGTGGTGCTCACCGTGCGCAAGGGCTGGGAGGAGGCCTGGGTGCGGTTCGCCGAGGGCGGCTTCCGCGGCGCCCCGCTGCCCGCCGACCACCCGTACCTGACGATCGCCCGGGAGATCGCCGCCTACGACGACCGCAACTATCCGGGCATCCCGCCGGCCAACCCGGGCAGCAGCTCGCTGCTGCTGGAGGACGAGGTGGTGACCACCTGTGCGGCCGTCGTCCAGCCGGCCGCCGGGGGAGCGCCGGTGCTGGTGCCGGTCGCCTCCAGCGCGGGCTTCGACCCGGGCACCGTGGTGGTCGTGGACGAGTACGACGACCGGCGGATCCAGGAGACCGCCTCGGTGGTGCGGGTGCCGGACGACGGTCACCTGCTGCTGTCCGGGCTGACCCACCGGCACGACGGCAGCCTGACACCGTTCCCGGTCCGCCGCCCCGGCCACCGGGGCGCGCTGATCGCGGAGTGGAACGAGTACACGCCGACCTCGGGGACCGACATCGCGGTGAGCAGCCCGTTGAAGGACATCGCGTGAGTTTCCTCAAGGACCAGGACACCTGCCTGCTGCTGGGCAAGGCGCGCGAGGAGCCGCCGACCGTCTTCGAGTACCTGGCCGCCGAGTTGTGGGTGCGGCACCACTTCGGGGTGGACTGGGACGCCCGCCCCGGCGCGACCTGGGTGACCTTCCAGCTCGACCGGATCTCCGAGTGGTGGGGCACGCCCGGCCGGGACCGGCCCGGCCGCGAGGAGGCGCTGCCGTACGGGCGGCTCACCGCCCAGCCACAGGACCCGGTGCTGCGGATGGTGCTCCAGGTGCTGTCGGAGGACCTGCGCAACGCCTTCCCGACGGCCAAGGTCGACGCGATCAAGCGGCTGCTGAAGGACCGCAGCACCCCGGCGGTCAAGCTGATCAGGGCCGTCCGCGAACTCACGCCGGGCGGTTCGCTCAAGCCGGACCTGCTGGGTCTGCAGAACCACGTCCCCGAACTGCGGATGGAGGCCCTGGAGGTCGGGACGGAGAGCGGCGCCCTCGACACCTACCGCGAACTCCAGGGAAAAATCGCCGTGTTGCGCGACCCGTGCGGCCGGGTGATCGAGAACCGGCTGGTCGCCATGCAGCGCACCGCCCTCCAGCAGCTGCCGTACTCGGTGGTCGCCACCGGCACCGACTGGCGGCTCGGGGCCGGGCTGAAGATCCTGCCGATGCCGGTCAACGTCACCGAGCAGGACGGGGAGACGTACGTCGACTGGATCTGCTACTGGCCCACCGACCGGGCCGAGTTCCGCGAGTACCCGAGGCCGGCCAACGGGCGTCCGGGGTACGACGGGCTGGTGCTCTACCACATCCACCGGGTGCCGCTGCGGGCGGTGCAACTGCCCGACAGGATCCGGGAGGCGATGCTCAACCTGGTGCGGGCGCGGCTGCGGCCGGCCCCGCTCGGTCCCACGCTGGTACCGGAGTTGGCGGCGTCGATCGAGCGCGACCGGCGGCTGTTCACCCGTGAGGGCGAGCTGTTCCTGGCGGGACTGGGCGCGGTCGGGCTGCTGGCCCTCGGGGTGTGGGCGGCGCTGGGCACGGGCGTGGTGGCCGGGTTGGGGGTGGTGGCCAAGGGCGGGCTCGTCGCCGCGGCGAACGCGCCCGAGCTGTTCGTCGGGGCGGTCGCCGCGGCGGCCCGGCTGGCGGACCAACTGTGGTCGGTGGTCTCGCAGTTGGGGTACCTGCTGCCGTCCTTCGGGTAGGGGGCCGGCCTCGGGGTTCCGGGGTTGGGGGTTCCGGGTTTGGGGGTTCCGGGTTTGGGTTCGGGGGTTGGGGTTCGGTTCGGGGGTTGGGGTTCGGGGATTTCGGGCGCCGAGGTCAGCGGGGCAGTCGGCGGGCGAAGACGTCCGGGGCCCGGTTGGTGTCGCCCGGGACGAGGCTGCCGTCCTCCGAGGTGAACACCACCGTGGTGCCGTGGGCGTCGACGTACGGGTCGTACGAGGCGCCGGCGCTCTGGGAGCCGTCGGCCGCCAGGCTGACCCGCTCGGTGCGGCCGGTCCGCAGGTCGCGCCGGAAGACGTCGCCGGCGCCGTTGGTGTCGCCGGGCACCAGGTTGGCGGCCGTCGAGTCGAAGTACACCCAGCGGCCGTCGGCGGTCATCCGGCCGTTGACGGAGTCGCCGGTGGTCGTGGTCCCGGGCAGGCCTGCGCTGACCAGGGTCTCGGTGCCCTCCGCCAAGTCCCGGACGTACACCTCGAAGTGGTGGTCCGGCCAGTTGTCGCCGTGCTGCACCCAGGCGGAGTAGACGGCGTAGCGGCCGTCCGCGCTGAGCGAGGGGTAGTCCGCTCCGCGCCAGCCGCTCTTGCCGTCCGGGCTGGCCAGGGTGGTCTCCTCGTCGCGCAGGTCGCGGACGTACAGCGGGTAGAGGTGGGGCTTGAGCAGCTGCGGGTGGTCGGCGGTGCCGGGCGATGCGGCGGTGTGGGGCGATGCGGCCGTGCGGGGCGATTCGGCGGTGCGGGCTTCAACGGAACGGGGTGCCCCGGGGGTCTGGAGGGTGTCGCGGACGAACTGCTCGTCGGACTCCCGGTCGGACTCGGCCCCGAGCCGGGTGGCGGCGTCCGGCGAGAGCGCACCTGGCTGGTCGGGGGCGATGATGTTGGTCGCCTTGGAGATGAAGGCGACGGTTCCGCCGTCGGCGCTGATCACCGGGGAGGCGGAGGAGCCGTTCGCCTCCTTGCCGTCCGCGCCGGTGGTGACCAGGCGGTTCTCCCCGGTCCTGAGGTCGTGGACGTAGATGTTGGCGCCCTGCCAGGTGACCGTGCCGGGGGCCAGGTCGGAGCGGTTGGACTGGAAGGCGATGTAGCGGCCGTCCCGGCTGATCGAGGGGTGGCCGGAGGACCTGTCCTTCTGCGGCCGGCCGGGCTCCTCGCCGACGGAGACCAGGGTGGTCTCGCCGGTCCGGCGGTCGTGGACGTAGACGTCCTGGTACCCGAGGTCGGCACCGGGCGCGAGGTTGGTGGCGGAGGAACTGAAGGCGACGTAGCGGCCGTCGGCGCTGATGGCGGCCTCGAAGGAGGCGTCGTCGGCCTGGGCGCCGTCCGGGCCGGTGTCGACCCGCTCGGTGCGGCCGGTCCGCAGATCGCGGACGAAGACATCGCTCTTGCCGTTGGTGTCGCCGGGGACGAGGTTGGTGGCGGCCGAGGTGAAGACGGCGTAGCGGCCGTCGGCGCTCAGGCCGGCGGCACGCGAGGCGCCGTCGGGCTGCGCCGGGCCGAGGCCGACGGACACCCGCTCGGTGCCCGGTGTGCGGTGGGGGCCGGGGTCGGCCTGGGCGGCCTGGGTGCCGGTCAGCGCGAGGGTGGCGGCCGCGCCGAGTGTGCAGACGGCACGCAGCAGATGACGGGCCCTGCGGTGGGGTGGTGCGGTGCGGGTCGGTGTGATGTGTGCGCGAGTCGGCGCGGTCGGTGCGTGGGTCATCGGATCCCCTCCCCTGGGAACGGCCGGGCCGCTTCGACGACGGCGCCTGGTGGCGCCTGGTGGCGTCGAGTGACCGGTGAGGACCGGTGACGTCGAACACCCCCGCCGGCCGGCTCGTGGGTGAGCCAACCGGCGGGTGGGGTGGGCGGTCAACGGCGGTCCGTACGGAACGACGTATTCACGTCAAGGAGAGCGGGACCGGCGTGATGACCCTGCTGCCCAGGCGCGGCACGGACGAGCCCGAGCGGCCCGGCGAGGTGATCGCCCGGCACTCCTCGGCGCTTCCGCGAAGAGCTTCGTAGGGGGCCTTCGTAGGGGGCCTTCGCAGGGGGCTTCGTAGGGCTTTCGTACGGTTGAGCCGCTGAGCCGGCCGTCACGGGACCAGCTCCGGTCGGTGTACCCGCTGGTCGTAGCGCCAGAGCGCGGGGAGGGCGGCGGCCAGGACGGCGCTGCCACCCAGGCAGAGCAGACCACCGGTGCGCAGCGCGGCCCGGATGCCCTGGCGGGCGGCCAGGCCGCCCGCCCGCAGGTCGCCGAGGGCGGGTCCGGCGGAGCCGATCATCAGTTCCAGACCGGCCGCGCGGCCACGGAGTTCGTCCGGAATGGACTGGTTCCAGATGGCGCTGCGGAAGGTGTCGCCGATCCAGTGCCCGCCGCCGGTGACGGCCAGGCAGAGCAGTACGGCCCACAGACCGGGGGCGAGGGCGGCAGCGGCGGTGGCCGCGCCGACCAGGGCGGCGGAGAGCAGGACCAGCCGTCCGTGCCGGTGCGCCCGCTCGGCCCAGCCGCCGGTGGCGGCCGCGACCAGGCTGCCGGCGGCGGACGCGGAGTAGAGCAGGCCGAGCGCCCAGGTCGCGTCCAACTCCTCGGCCAGGAACGGGAACAGCGCGGTGGGCAGGGCGAAGACGGTGGCCGCGAGGTCGGCCAGGTAGGTGCCCAGGAGGTCGGGCCGGCGCGCCACGTACCGGGCGCCCTCGGCGAATTCGCGCAGCGGCGGCGCCTCGGCGTCCCGCTCCGAGGGGACGGGGCGGACGCGGGCGAGCAGGACGATCGACAGCAGGAAGGTCCCGAGGTCGACCAGATAGGCGGAGGGAACGCCGGCGGTCGCGATCAGCAGCCCGGCGGCCGCGGGTGCGGCCACCCCGCCGATGCTCCAGCGCAGCGAGAGCAGCGCTCCGGCCGCCACCAGCTGGTCCGGCGGCACCAGTCGCGGGATCATCGCCTCCAGCGAGGGTTGTTGGAGGCCCTGGACCGCGGCGGCCAGGCCGGCGGCGAGGTAGAGCGGCCAGACGGCGGGCGTGCCGAGCAGGGCGTTGGCCAGCAGCAGGGCGCTGAGCACGGCGAGCGCGACCTCGGTGGCGAGGGCGACGGTACGGCGGTCGGCGCGGTCGGCGAGCACCCCGCCGTAGAGGCCGAACAGGACGGTCGGGACGAGTTCGACCGCACCGACGGCGCCCACCGCGAGCGGCGAGCCGGTGAGGTCGGCGATCTGCAGCGGGATCGCGGTCATGGTGAAGACCGAGCCGAGCAGGGTGACGGTGCCGGAGGTCCAGGTGAGCCGGAAGTCCCGGGAGGAGCGCCAGGGCGTGGTGTCGGGCAGCAGCCGGGAGCGGGGGCGGGGGCGGGGGCGTTCCGGGCGGGGTGGGGAGGGGGGTCGGGACCGGGGGTGGTCCGCTCCTGAGGTCATGAGGAGTCCTTGATCGCCGTTTCCTTATCACTGATAAAGACCGGGTCGGAACTTATCGGCGATAAGGTGGGCTCCGCAAGCGGAATACCGGGAGGGCGAACGGATGGCGCTGCAACGCGACGAGGTGGTGCGCACCGCGCTGCGCGTGCTCAACGAGGAGGGCATCGACGGGCTCACCACCCGGCGGCTCGCCCGGGAGCTCGGCGTGCAGTCACCGGCGCTCTACTGGCACTTCAGGAACAAGCGGGAACTGCTCGACCTGATGGCCGAGGCGATGCTCGCCGAGGCCCTCCCACCCGACCGCCAACCCGACCCGGAACGCTGGCCCGAGTGGATCGCCGCCGACGCCCGTGCCAAGCGCGCCGCCCTGCTCGCCTACCGTGACGGCGCCCGGGTGCACGCGGGCACCCTGCCCACCGAGGACGAACTCCCGGCTGTCGAAGCCCAGTTGAGTGCACTCTGTCGGGCCGGGCTGCGCCCGCGGACCGCCCTGCGGCTGCTGCTGACCGTCGACCGGTACATCATGGGCTGGGTCACCGAGGAACAGGCCTGGCGGCAGGACGCCGCGGAGCGCGCCCGGCCGCCGTTCCCGGACGAGGCCCTGCGCGACTTCCCGCTGCTCGGCGAGGCCGCCGACGTGCTGCGGATGACCGACCACGACGCCGACTTCGACTACGGGCTGCGGGTGCTGATCGAGGGATTCCGGGCGGAGATCGTGCGGGAGGCGGCGGAGGGCTCGGGGTGACGGGGCATGGACTAGCGTGAGCGCCATGACCATCCCTGATCCCCGTGCGCCCCTTGCTCCCCTCGATCCCCGAACGACGGCCCTGGTCCTGATCGACCTGATGGACCGGATCGTCTCCTACGAGCTCGCGCCGCACAGTGGTCCGGAGGTCGTGACGGCCTCGCTGAAGCTCGCCGAGGACTTCCGGGCCGCCGGCGCGCCCGTCGTCGCGGTCCGGGTCGAGCGGCCGGGCGTCGCCGAGCAGCCGCCCGGCAGCGAACTGCTGGCCGAGGTCGAGGCGGTGGCCGACGAGGTCATGGTGAAGCGCACCATCGGCGCCTTCCAGGACACCGGGCTGCACCAACTGCTCCAGGGCCGGGGCGTGGAGACCCTGGTGTTCGCCGGGATCGCCACCAACCTCGGCGTGGAGTCGAGCGCCCGCGCGGCCGCCGACCGCGGCTACCGGCTGGTCTTCGTCGAGGATGCGATGACCGGGCTGACCGAGGCGGAGCACCGGGCCTCGGTGGACCTCGACTTCCCGCGGCTGGGCGAGGTCGTGGCGGCGGCGGACCTGCGGCTGCGATAGCGGGCGGCCACGGGCCGCTCAGGCCGTCCGGTGCAGTGCGAGGACGTTGTCGGTGGCGGTCGCGCTCCGCCCCTCGGGGCCGGTGGCGGTGCGCCGGGGCGCGTGGCAGCGCTCGGTGCGTCAGCCGTCGCCGAGCCGCAGCGCGGCCTCGTGGGCGCGCCTCGCAGCGGTGACCCGCGTATCCACCTGTCCGGCTGTCGACCTCGGTCTTCACCCCGAGTCCGTAGTCCGGTCAAGTCAGGCGCGTCGTCCGTGGTCCGTACGTCGCCGAGTCCCTCGGCAGTTCCAGGGCATCGCGGAGGCGGCCGTCGGCGGCGGCGAGGAGTCGGGCGGCGGTGGGTGCGTCCACGTCGGCGAGCAGGACCAGGACGGCGTCCTTCGTGCGGCCGTCGGTGGCGGTGAGGGCGCGGCGGACGGCGTCCTCGTCGGCGCCGGTGGCTTCGGCGACGATCCGTCGGGCGCGGTCGCGGAGTTTGGCGTTGGTGGCGCGCAGATCGACCATCAGGTTTCCGTAGGTCCGGCCGAGGCGGACCATCACGGCCGTGGACAGCAGGTTGAGCACCAGCTTCTGCGCGGTGCCCGCCTTCAGGCGGGTGGAGCCGGCCAGCACCTCCGGTCCGACCTCCACCTCGATCCCCAGCTCCGCCGCCGCCACCAGTGCCGAGCCCCTGTTGCAGGCCAGCCCGACGGTCAGCGCACCGGCCGCCCGCGCCGCGCGGACGGCGGCCAGCGGGTAGGGGGTGCGGCCGGAGGCGGAGACGCCCACCAGGGTGTCGGCCGGAGTGAGGCCGAGCGCCGCGACGTCGGCCTCGGCGAGGTCGGTGCGGTCCTCGGCGCCCTCGACGGCCTCCGTCACGGCCGTCCGGCCGCCCGCGATCAGGCCGACCACCAGGGACGGTTCGGTGCCGAAGGTCGGCGGGCACTCGGCGGCGTCCAGTACCCCGAGCCGTCCGGCCGTGCCCGCCCCGGCGTAGACCAGTCGGCCGCCGCGCGCCATCCGGGCGGCCGCGGCGTCCACCACGGCGGCGATCGCCGCCAGCTCCCCGGCGACGGCGGCCGGGACGGTGCGGTCCTCGGCGTTCATCAGGCGGAGCAGGTCGAGCGTGGGCAGCCGGTCGATCCCGGCCCAGTCTGCGCGGACCGTCTCGGTGGTGGGTACGGCGTCCTGGGTCATCGCGGCCTCGGGGTGTCCAGGGGTGGCCATGGGGATGGCTGGTCCCTGCGATCCTACGGGCGCTGCCGGTCCCGCGGGGCCGCCGCTGGTGCCGAGGGGCCGCCGCTGGTGCCGAGGGCTGCCGGTCCTGAGGGGGACCGGTTCGTTTGTCAGGCCATCCAGAAGAAGACCGCCGTCATCCGGCGGTCCGCCAGGTCGGTGCCGTAGTAGGTGGTGGCGCTGTGGATCAGGTTGGCGTGGTAGAGCAGCAGTTGGTTGTAGCGGTTGGGGACGCGGACGTCCTCGGTGAAGTGGTCGGCGGGGACGTGGCGGGTGCCGAGGGCCTCGACCAGGTTGTTGTGCGGGGCGTTGACCAGGTTGCCGCCGAGCCTGCCGCCGGGGAACTGCTGCCGGTAGAAGCTGGTGCCGGCGTCCTTGGGGGCGCCCGGGCTCAGGTAGAGCACGGCGGCGTAGCGGCAGAGCGCGCGGGAGTCGGTGTGGGGGCGGGACTCCGACTCGCCGGCGCCGACGACCTGGACACAGTTGTGGTTGAGCGTGCCGCCGCCCGGGGTGCTCTGCACCCAGAGGCGGGAGGCGCCGGTGGCCTTGCGGACCTGGGCCTCGACCCGCGCCAGCTCGCCCGGCTCCAGCCCGGGCATGGTGCGCAGGCCGGGCCAGGTCTCGGGGCGGTGCGGGTAGCCCTCGGTCCAGTCGCCGCGCGCCAGGACGCGTTCGCGGACCGCGTCCGGGTCGGGCAGGACGTTGTCCAGGACCCAGTAGTCCCGGCCGCGGGTGGGCTTGCGGTAGGGCAGGACCGGCAGTGCGGTGGACCTGATGGGCTGTGAGGGCATGGGCCGACCATAGGGGCGTCCCGCGTCAACGATCTGCCGTGAACAGGTCAACCTTTCGTCAAGGGATGGCAGGTGGGAGCGGGTCCCGACGGTCTTTCAGCGGCGGGTCCGGAGGAGGACCGCCGTCAGGACGGGGCGGTGGGCGTCCGCCAGGGAGACCTGGTGCGCTGCCCGCCGGTCGGTCTGGTCGGTCTGGTCGTGCAGTCGGTCCGGTCCGTCAGCTCTCCCGGACTGCGTAGGAGCCGAGTGCGCCCTCCAGTCGGTCGAAGGCCTGGGCGGCGGACGGGCGGACAGCGGCGGCGATGGCGGCCTGCTCCTCGCCGGCCAGGGTGCGGCGGAAGACCTCGGAGAGCACCGCCCGGTCGACGGCGGCGAGCAGGGCGGCGGCGACCCGGCTCTCGAAGTCGACGCCCCGGGGCTCCTCGGGAGCCGGGTGGACGGCCTCGGCCAGCGCCTCGGCGAGTGCGGCCTCGCTCTGCTCGTTCAACTCGCGCAGCCGGGCGCCGAGGGCGGGGCTCTCCGCGATGGTGCGGGCGAAGTCGGGGCCGGAGAAGCCGAGTCTCGGATCGTGCCGGTCCAGGCCGGCCAGGCAGTCGCGGCGCAGTGCGGCGAGCGCGGACTCGCCGGGGGCGCGCGCGGTGACGGCGTGGGGGAGCCGGTCGACGATCTCCTCGTGCAGGTCGAAGAAGAGGTCCTCCTTGCGCGGGAAGTGGTTGGTGACGGTCATCTTGGCGACCCCGGCGGCGGCCGCCACCTCGGCGATGGTCGTGCGGTCGAAGCCGCGCTCGATGAAGAGCCTGGTCGCGGCGTGCGAGATCGCCTCGCGGGTGCGGCGCTTGTTGAGCTCACGCAGGTTCGGGGTGGTGGTGCCGGTGTCGGTCATGGTCCGAGCCTAACGCAGCTCGCTGGGTCGAGCACAGTAATTAGGCTTGACCTAATCAGTGGGTCCGTCCTAAGTTCTTTCCGGGCGGTCGGAGCGGCCGCCGGAGGAACGACCCGGGGGAGGGCGCATGACCAGGTCGGTCACCACGAGGGGCAGGTCCGGCGAGGCGCGATCGGCGCGGGCGGGGCGGTGGGAGCCGTTGCCACCGGGCCTGTGGAAGATGGGTGTGGTGCTCGCGCTGGGCCCGATCCTGGCCCTGCTGGACACCACGATCGTCAACGTCGGCATCGACTCGGTCGCCCGCGATCTGCACGGCTCGATGGCGACCGTGCAGTGGATCGCCACGGGGTACCTGCTGGCGATATCGCTCACCATGCCGCTCTCGGGCTGGGCCGCCGGTCGGTTCGGGGCCAGGCGGGCCTGGCTCGGCTCGGTCGTGCTGTTCGTGCTCGGGTCCGCGCTGTGCGGCCTGGCCTGGTCGACGGGCAGCCTGATCGTTTTCCGGGTGCTCCAGGGCATCGGCGGCGGGATGATCCAGCCGCTCGGGCAAGCGATCATGGTGCAAGCGGCCGGGCCCTCCCGGATCGGGCGGGTGATGGGCACCCTGCTGTTCCCGATCAGCCTGGCCCCGGTCCTGGGGCCGATCCTCGGTGGGCTGGTGGTGGAGCACCTGGACTGGCGCTGGATGTTCCTGCTGAACGTGCCGGTGGGGCTGCTGACGGTGCTGCTGGCGGCACGCTGGCTCCCGGCCGAGGCCCGGTCCGGGCTCCCACGGCCCCGGCTGGACGTGACCGGCCTGGCGCTGCTGTCGCCCGGACTGACCGCCCTGCTCTACGGACTGTCCACGGTCGGTGGGGGAGGCACGGCCGGCCCGGTGGCGGTCGTCGCGGGCGCGGTGCTGCTGGCGGCCTACGGGCGGCACACGCTGCGGGTCGGTCGCCGCGGCGAGCGGGCTCCGCTGATCGACCTGCGGCTGTTCGCACGGCGGGGCTTCGCCGTGGCGACGGCGAACAGCTTCCTGCAGGGAGCCGTGCTGTACAGCTCGATGTTCCTGGTACCGCTCTACTACCAGCAGGTGGAGCACACCGGAGCGGTGGCAGCCGGGCTCCTGCTGGCACCCCAGGCGCTCGGTACGGCGATCACCTCGTTGCTCTCCGGCCGAATAGCCGACCGCTTCGCGCCGCGCCCGCTGATCCTGATCGGCATCGGCTGCTCACTGCTCGGCATCCTTGCCTTCACCCAACTCGGTGACGGCGCCGGCCCTGCCGACTGGCTGGTCGTCGGTTCCCTGGCTCTGCGTGGGGTGGGCATGGGGATCGCCGTGATCCCCGGGATGGCGGCGGTGTACGGGAGCGTCGAGAAGGCGAAGGTGCCCGCGGCCGCAGGTGCGGTCAACGTGCTCAACCGGCTGGGCGGGGCGCTCGGTACGGCGGTGCTGACTCTGGTCCTCCAGCAGACCCAGGCGGGACATTCCGGGCACCCCGGGGCGGCCTTCGGTACGACCTTCTGGTGGGTGCTGGGCCTGTCGGCGCTCGCGATCGCACCGGCCCTGCTCTACCCGGGCTCCACGCGTACGACAGACTGACCGGCCTCCGCTCCTTGGCCAACCATCCCCTCCGCCCGACCCTTTCGACCCTGTTCGCACTTGGAGGTACTCGTGCTCACCAAGCACCCCGGTGGCCTGCGACTGCTCACCGTGCACGCCCACCCCGACGATGAATCCAGCAAGGGCGCGGCCACCCTCGCCCGGTACGCGGCCGAGGGCGTGGACGTCCTGGTCGCGACCTGCACCGGTGGCGAGCGCGGTTCGGTGCTCAACCCGGCGCTGGACCGGCCCGAGGTGCGGGCCGACCTCACCCGGATCCGCCGTGAGGAGATGGACGCCGCACGTGAAATCCTCGGCGTGCGCCAGCAGTTCCTCGGCTTCGTCGACTCCGGGATGCCGGGCCCGGACGAGCCGCTGCCGGAGGGCTGTTTCGCCGCCCAGCCGTTGGAGGTCGCGGCGGCGCCGCTGGTCGCGCTGATCCGGGAGTTCCGTCCGCACGTCGTGATCACCTACGACGAGACGGGCGGGTACCCGCACCCGGACCACGTGATGACCCACAAGATCACCGTCGAGGCCTTCGAGGCGGCTGCCGATCCGAAGCGCTACCCCGAGGCGGGCGAGCCGTGGCAGGTGGCGAAGCTCTACTACCACCTGGCGCTCTCCCGGGCCTGGTTCCAGACGCTGCACGACGCCATGACGGAGCGCGGAGTCGCTTCGGGGATGGCCGAACTGCTCGCCGGCTGGCCGGACACGCCACCCACCCTCGCGACCACCACCCGGATCGAGTGCGCCGATCGGTTCGCCGTACGGGACGCGGCGATGCTGGCCCACGCCACCCAGGTCCAGCCCGGCGTCGCGTTCATGGCGCATCCACGGGACATCGAGCGCGAAGTCTGGCCGACCGAGGACTACCACCTGGCACGGAGCTTCGTGCCCGGGTCCGGCATCGCGGGCGGGGCAAGAGGGTCGGTTGGGTCGGTCGGGTCGGCCGACGCGGTCGAGAACGATCTGTTCGCGGGGGTGAGGGCGGCGGACAGGGCTTGAGCAAGGAGTTCGAACAGGGCAGGTTGATCTCATGACGAATCCTCAGCCTGCCGCCGATCAGCACAAGCTTCCGGCCGGTCAGGAGCCGCGGACCCGAACCCACAGTTGGACGGAAGGTCCGCCGATCTCCGAGTTCTCGCACCTCACCGGTGCGGAGATCCTGCTGGAGTGGATCGCCGGGCGCATCCCGGAGCCCTCGATCTGCAGCACCATGGGCTTCCACCTCACCGAGGTGAAGCCCGGCACGGCGGTGTTCGAGGCGGAGGTCGGGGACCATCTCTTCAACCCGATGAACACCGTGCACGGCGGGTACCTGGCGACCCTGCTCGACTCGGCGCTCGGCTGCGCCGTGCTGAGCAAGCTGCCGGCCGGGGTCGGGTACACCACCACCCAGCTGAACGTCCACATGCTCCGCCCGCTTTTCGCCGACTCGGAGCCGCTGCGCTGCGAGGGCGTGGTGCTGCACCAGGGCCGGACGATGGCGACCGCGGAGGCGAGGGTGGTGGGCGCGGAGAGCGGCAAGCTCTACGCGCACGCCACAACCACCTGCGCGATCCTGGCCCCCCGCCCGGGGGTCTGACTCACTGTCGCGAGGCCGGCAGCCGCTGCGGCGACCGCCCGGGGCATGGACGAGGGCCCTGGCTGTCGCGACAGCCAGGGCCCCACCTAACACCGAACGCCGAACACCGAACACCGAACACCGAACACCGAGGGGACCAGGGGGCCGGGGGGGTGGGGGGGGGGGGGGGGGGCCCCCCCCCCCCCCCCGGGGGGGGGGGGGGGGGCGTTGGTGAATGTTAAAAAAAATTTGGGGGGGGTGTAAACCCGCGAAAAAG